>CAYYBR010000038.1:0-22529 GCA_964470035.1 uncultured Saprospiraceae bacterium | reverse complement strand
ATTATATACAGAGGAAGCATGCGATGATCACCAATTAAATCGCCTATGATTCTTCCAAACCAATAGAGCATCAACATATTCCACCCCAGGTGCCAAAACCCTTCGTGAAGAAACATATATGTGAAAAGTGTCCATGGCCTCGTTATCAACTTTGACGGCTCGGATGGAAGAGCAAGAAAATCGATGATACTTTGATAAACACTGGGGTTGTAACCGGTAAATGCTTTGATTAAAATCAATATCAAGAAGACTATAATGTTGGCTATGATCAACTTCGTGATCATGTTTCCTTGAGCAAATTGCCGTTTTACATCTTCTATAATTGACTCAATCATATTGTATCTATAACGCAGAATTAAGACAAAGTTTTCATGAATGCCTCAATCACTTTAGGAAATCAGGATTTTTCTTAAAAAAGAATATCAGAATCGCTCCTACCACAGCTCCTCCTATATGAGCAAAGTGTGCTATCCCCGTGCCCATACTTGTTAGACCAGCGTAAAGATCAAATAGTAGTAAACCTCCTACTAAGTATTTCGCCTTAATAGGAATCGGTGGAAATAATAACATGATCCTTGCACTTGGATTATAATACGCGAACGCCAGCAAAACCCCCGCTATGGCGCCAGAAGCCCCCAAAACAGGAGAGCCTCCCCCCGCAAACAAATGAAAGAAATCTGCACCTAGGCCACACAGCAAATAGAAGAAGAGAAATCTTTTTGGCCCCCAAAAGCTTTCTAGCATTGGACCAAAAAAGCTCAAGGTGAGCATGTTTCCAAATATGTGCATTAGACCTATGCTTCCTCCCCATCTCAACTCGGGTTTTATGGGAGCATGATTAAACATACTCGTTATCAACTGTACCGGTTGGAATTGCTCTGAACCAAGAGGATAAAGAACAAAGTAGTTAAAAAAACTACTGAGCATTGTAAAATTCAATGCTAGGTACACTATCACATTTATAATCAATAGATTCTTAACTACATCGGTAAGCCTCATCATCAACTTTTCAATCTTCTTTCTACATCAACTAATTCATACGTTATGAAACACTTCTTACCAGAGGGGCTGGCGTAAGGCATTTCACAAGCAAATAACTTGTCTATTAATTCCTGTCTTTCGATGTCATCCAGCCTTTGTCCTTTTCTAATTCGCATTCTTCTGGCTAAGGTTCTCGCGAGATTTTCTTCTATCGAAATTTCAAGCTCTTGATTATTAATATAGGTCTCTATAATTTTCTCTATGAAAGGTTTTGGCTTCATCTCCGTACTTTCTGACGGAAGCGCATTGATCACAAAAGTATGTTCCCCAAATTTTTCAATCCTAAACCCAAGAGCTGTAAGCTGACCTAATATATTCTCGAGAATTATAGAGTCACTTGCGGAAAATTGAATGGTCTCTGGAAAAAGACTAATCTGAGCAGCTCCAGACCCTTCATTTATTTGTAATTTATATCTCTCATAAAGTATTCTCTCATGAGCTGTGCTTTGGTCTATAACGATCCAACCTGATTTAATGGGAGATATAATATAAGAATCATGAATTTGAAAGCTCTTGGTTGAGCCGGGTTGCTCTTCTTCAACTTCAGACCAATCACTTGATAAAGTGATCGCTTCTTGGTTTACGTCTGGGACTCCTTGATTTGCTATGTTTTCATAAAACTCGAGCCACTTTCTCTTATCTGTTGGGGTAGTTCCCTTTTGGTTATGTTCTATATTGTTTCTAAAAAATTCCTTTTGTGGTATCCCTCCACTATCACTATGAGCATTTCCACTCACAAAGGGCATTCTAGAGCTAGATTCAAAATCAAGGCTTGGAGTAACACTATACTTGCCAAGGGCATGTTTAACAGCAACTTTTACATAGTTATATATCAATCTTTCATTTTCAAACTTTACTTCTTGTTTTGTTGGATGAATGTTAATATCAATCATCGCTGGATCAATATCCAAAAGTAAAACGTAAAATGGATAGTGATCCGTCGGAATTAATCCTTCGTAAGCAATTTTTATTGCATGATTTAAATAGTTACTTTTTATAAATCTACTGTTTACAAAAAAGTACTGATCACCTCTTGATTTTTTGATTAGTTCGGGCTTGCCAATGAAACCAGATATTTTGATAAAGTCTGTTTCTTCAGAAACAGGTACAATCCTTTCATTCGTTGTTTTTCCGAAGTAATTTGCTAGTCTTTGTCTGAGATTAGAAGAGGTAAAGTGGTATAACTCGTTGTCATTGTGATATACGCTAAAGAAAACAGAGGAATTAGGAAGTGCTATGCGTGTGAATTCTTCGAGTATATGCTTGAGTTCGACGGGGTCGGATTTTAGAAACTTTCTTCTTGCTGGTACATTATAGAAAAGGTTCCTAACGGTTACTGACGTCCCATTTGTTAGTTGCTGCGGTTCTTGTTTTTTAATCTTACTTCCTTCTACAAGAATATATGTGCCAAGATCATCTTCACGCCGCTTTGTCTTTAGCTCAAGGTGAGCTATCGCTGCTATAGAAGCCATTGCTTCCCCTCTAAAGCCAAAAGACTTAATATTGAAGAGATCATCTGAAGATTTTATTTTGGAAGTAGCATGTCTTTCTAGGCACAAGCGAGCATCTGTCTCGGTCATTCCTTGACCATTGTCAACTACCTGAATAAGTGTCTTACCAGAATCCTTGATCACTAGAGTGATCTGCGTGGCCTTTGCATCAAGCGCATTCTCTAATAATTCTTTTACCACTGAGGCAGGACGTTGTATTACCTCTCCAGCAGCTATCTGGTTGGCAAGAGAATCTGGTAGTAGTTGGATGACTCCACTCATAAAAAATGCTGCAAGTTTATTTATTGAGCCAAACTTTCTGCTAAAGCTGGAACATAGTTTAGTAACAGAACGAGTGTAATACCAATCAGCACTATCACGATAATCAAAAGTCTGATGTTCGAAGTCTTATTCGCTGAAGAAGTGACCCTTGAGTCTACCCGATACTTTTGCTGAAATCCACTTCTGATCCTTTGTTTTATCGCATTTGGATCATTGGATTGTTGAGCTCCTAATCTTCTTTCAAGATTCTCCTTTTCCTCGTCGTAGTATCTCGGAATATAGTCGAAACTTCGATTTTTTATTCGCTTACCAAGTCCAAAAAGTGCCATCTGCTGGTTTCACAACAAGATACTTCTAATTCTTTTCAGTGTCAAAACTGTCAAGTTGTCTGGTTGTTTTTGTTTTGGGGTGCCACTTTGTCTGTATTGGGGGCTTTTATCCGCCTTTGTGTCTTGAATATTTGGATGGTATGGGCCTTGATGAGGTTAGGTGACGCAATTTTTAACAAACAAAAACATATAATAATGACGACTAACACATATCGAAAAAGAAGTCTTGCCACTCCATCTTTGGATCACATGGTGAGCTCTTTTTTCAACTCAGCCATAAGAGATGTAATCAATTCTGCTGCTGATAAAAAGCGCACAACAAGGCCTGCAGTAAATGTTTCTTCTCGAGAAGATAAATACATCCTTGACATTGCTTTGCCCGGACTAAGTAAATCAGACATTGATATCAATGTAGAGGAAGAGGTGCTAACAGTATCAGATAAAAGGGAAATAGATACAGAAAGTGATCCATCGTATAGGTTAAGGGAGTTTAACTATGCTGGGTTCAGCAAATCCTTCAGGATACCAGAAGATATTGACATAGACAATATATCGGCTTCTTTTAAGCATGGTATACTAACCATCACTCTCAATAAAAAAGAAGAAGCTCTACCAAGGCCTCCGAAAACAATTGCAATTAAGTAAAATAGAAATCATGAGAATTACAAAGTATCGTCCCTTCAAACCAGAATTCCCCTTAGATCAAGTGTTCGATAAGTTCTTTGGCACCCAATTGTCAGAACTTGTAGGCGGTGAATTCACTACCTCCATACCTTCTGCTAATATTACCGAATCTGATGAAGGCTATATAATAGACCTGGCGATCCCAGGACTGAGTAAAAAAGACGTCTCCATAGAAGTGCTAGAAAACACACTCATTGTAAAGAGTGAGAAAAAAAGCACTAACGAAGAGTTTGAAAGAAGAGAGTTTGACTATTCAACTTTCGAAAGAAGCTTTTTCCTCGGAGAAGACATTGATCAGGAGAACATAGTTGCTAAACACACAAATGGTGTTCTGTCAATATCACTCACGAAGGATCATAGTAAACCTATTAAGAAGACTGTTGTGATCAAGTAAGGATTATATCCTGCCTTCACTAGCTAAAGACGGCGTGGCATATGCTACGCCGTTTCTAGTTCAACTTTTAAAAATCTACCTGTGTGACTCTTCTTTGTTTTGACTAATTTTTCTGGTGTTCCAGAAAAAACAATCTCTCCTCCCCTATTCCCTCCTTCAGGACCAATATCTATGATATGGTCAGCAACCTTAATGATATCCATACTATGTTCGATGACGACCACGGTGTTCCCCTTGTCTACTAACTTTGATAAAACAGCAACAAGGTGTTTGATATCTTCAAAGTGTAAACCCGTCGTGGGTTCGTCTAGAATATAGAGCGTATTACCAGTATCTTTTTTAGAGAGCTCTTCACTCAACTTTACACGTTGTGCTTCACCTCCTGATAAGGTAGTCGCTTGTTGGCCTAATGTGATATATCCAAGACCTACATCTTTCAATGTCTTTAGCTTACGATATATAGATGGAATATTTTTGAAAAATTCTGCTGCTTCGTCTACAGGCATTTCTAGAACATCGGAGACCGACTTTCCCTTGTACATGATTTCTAGTGTCTCTCGATTATATCGCCTACCTAGACAGGTTTCGCAGTCTACATAGACATCCGGTAAAAAATTCATTTCTATTAACTCTTTTCCACCGCCCCCACAGGTCTCACAGCGACCACCTTTTACATTAAAGGAAAACCTTCCTGGTTTATAGCCTCTGATCTTAGATTCTGGTAGGTCAGCAAAAAGGCGTCGGATGGGATCAAAAACTTTAGTGTAGGTAGCTGGATTAGACCTTGGTGTGCGACCGATAGGAGATTGATCAATCTCTATGACCTTATCTATATTATCTATACCATCTATAGTTTTATACGGAAGTGGGCGTTGTAAACTTTTATAGAAATAGGTCCTAAGAATTGGATAAAGAGTAGAGTTAATCAATGTTGACTTTCCACTTCCGGATACGCCTGTTACACACGTAAAAGTTCCTAGGGGTATTGATATGTCTACATTTTTCAAATTGTGGCCTGATGCTCCTTTAAGCTCTATCGTTTTTCCATTTCCCTTTCTTCGCTTTTTACTGTACGGTATTGATCGTCTATTATTGAGATATTCTGCTGTTAGGCCATCCGTTTTTAGAAACTGTTGAGGCTTTCCTTCATTAACTAACTCACCTCCGTTATTACCTGCTCCGGGTCCAAGATCAATTAAGTAATCAGAGGCGAGCATTATATCTTTGTCATGCTCGACAACGATAACAGTATTGCCGATTTTAGAAAGATCTTTTAAGGATGTGATGAGTCGATGATTATCTCTCTGGTGAAGCCCGATACTTGGTTCATCCATTATATAAGTTATACCGGTAAGCTGCGATCCAATCTGTGTTGCTAATCGCGTCCTTTGCGCTTCTCCTCCAGATAGAGTTCTTGAAGGTCTGTTAAGGTTCAAGTAGTCTAGGCCAACTTGTAATAAAAAGTCTAACCTGTATCTAATCTCTTTTATAACTTCTTTAGCAACAAGGTTCTGTTTGTCATCTAGGTGATTCTCAACATCATCGAACCACTCTTTTAGCTCGCCAAGGTCCATTTGACCTAGCTCGCCGATGTGGGTATTGGCTAATCTAAAGTGCAATGATTCTTGTCTTAATCTATAGCCATTACACGTAGGACATGTAACAATCGTCATAAAATCCTCCGCCCACTGGCGTGTTTTTTCAGATGTGGTGTTTTTGTACCACCGTTTCAACATATTGGTGATACCATCTTGGGCCAGGTCGAAAACAAAGTCATGTTTGTTGTATCCTAATCTAAAATCGAAAGAATCGTTACCACCAAAAAGTATTGTCTCCAGAGCTTCCTGAGGAATCTTGTTAATGGGGGTCGAAAAGGTAAACTTATAGCGCTTTGCTATAGCCCTTAATTGCTTAAAGGTGAGATTCTCTCTCACCTCACCAAAAAGAACAATACCTGCCTCGTTGATACTCTTCTTATCATCTGGTATGACCTTTTCCATATCAACCTCGTGAAGTAGGCTAAGGCCCTTACAGTCTGGACAAGATCCATATGGTGAATTAAAAGAAAAAGTATTGGGTGATGGTTCTTCGTAAGAAAGCCCAGTATCGGCGCACATAAGCTTATTGCTATATGGGAGCACTTCTTCGGTATCTAAATCACATACTTGTATGAAGCTATCGCTTAGCTTAAAGGCAACTGAAAGAGAAGAGCTAATCCTATCTCGCTTATCTTCTGAGACTTTGATTCTATCTACTACGACCTCTATATCATGTACCTTGTATCTATCAACCTGAAGGCCTGGTACGATGTCCTTTATTTCTCCATCTATGCGGATTTTGGTATATCCCTTCTTGCGCATTTGCTCAAAAAGCTCTCTGTAGTGTCCTTTTCTAGCCCTTACCAAGGGAGCAAGCAATGCTATCTTTTTACCCTGAAATCTATCTAAAACTTGTTGAATGATCTTTTCTTCAGAGTACTTAATCATTCTTTTGCCTGTGTTGATCGAGTAAGCCTCTCCTATTCTGGCGTATAAAAGCCTAAGAAAATCATATATCTCGGTAGTCGTTCCGACTGTAGATCGAGGGTTCCATCCCGTTGTCTTTTGCTCAATAGAAATAACCGGACTCAGGCCATCTATCTTCTCGACATCAGGCCGCTCCATTTTACCAAGAAACTGTCTGGCATATGATGAAAAGGTTTCGAGATATCTTCTTTGGCCTTCAGCATATATGGTATCAAATGCTAGAGATGACTTGCCACTACCACTAATACCGGTGATCACGACGAGTTGATTGCGAGGTATATTAATAGAGATATCCTTGAGGTTATGCTCGCGAGCCCCTATGACCTGTATGTATTCGTGCTTCAATTGTCAAGTATGCAATATGGTAATCTACAAAGCTCGCTTTTTGTTTGCTGATCTTTTGTGATTATTTGGAGAGTGAAACAAATACAACAAAATGAAATTTTGTTATAACATATTTAACAATTCTTTAAATAAGGTTGATATTTTAACAGAACATGTCTGGGCCACTTCGATAACTTCTTGATGGCTCACTTCTTTGATAGAGCTGATTGGAAAGCATTTATTGGTAACTGCGGTTAAGACACAAGACTCTAGCCCTGCATGATTAGCTACAATAACCTCAGGCACTGTGGACATGCCTACAACAGTAGCCCCTATTATATGGAGATAATTATACTCAGCCTTCGTCTCTAAATTTGGTCCAGGTAAACCGCCATATACACTATCGTATAACTTAAGATCTTTCTCTTTGGCTATATCGTGGCACATAGTGATCAACCGTTTACTGTATGCTTCCGACATGTCAGGAAACCTCACACCAAGTCTGTCATCATTCGGTCCGCGCAAAGGGTTTTCGCTATGTAAGTTGATATGATCATTTACGACAGTGATATCACCAGCCTGATAATCTTCGTGTATACCTCCTACTGCACTCGCCATCAGCATGATATCAACACCAAGGGCTTTAAAAACTCTTATAGGTAACGTCACTTCTTTCATCGTATAGCCCTCGTAGTAGTGATATCTGCCGGACTGTGCGATAATATTTTTCCCATAAAGGGTTCCATAGATGAGCTTCCCAGCATGCCCTTTGACAGTTGCGGGGGGAAAGTATGGTATAGTCGTATAGGGAAGGTCGATAGGGTCTTTGATCTCATCTGCAAGAGGGCCAAGTCCTGACCCTAAGACTAAAGCCACTTCTGGTTGGTCGCCTATCTTATCTTTGATGAAGTTCGTCGATTCGATTATCTGATCGTAATATGTCATCGCACTTTTGTAAATGTTGTTATAAAGTATCTAGTATGAGAGAGTTTCTATTTTTCATGGCTCTATGCCTGCTTTTCAGTAATTGTGATCTAGACTCCAACTGTATGTCTAAAGAGTCCATGATATCAAATTATGGTGAGTTTATAGGTGATGTAAAAACTCACCATGAACAACTTGATAATTCAGACTGGCTGGACATCGACCAAGAATTCAAAGGGTATGTCGAAAGCTGCTACCAAAAGTATAAAGATGATATGTCTATCTCAGAAAAAGTGAGTTTTTGGAAGCAAACATTGAGCTATGGTGTCTACCGTGGTTCTTCAAAAGGAACATATGAACTGGACTTAGACATTGATTATGAATCTGAGATTAATGAACTCTCGGCTCAAGGCCGACAGGAACTCGAGTCATACTTACGCGAAGAGATCAAACCAGAGCTCGATAAAACCATCGATGGAGTTGTAAAAGAGGTTGAAAAACTTGGTGATGAGCTCAAAAACTGGTTGGAAAACCTTTGATGTTCCACGTGGAACAATCTTAATTACCCACTACCCCACTCGGCATATAACCCAATCTATGTGCCACAGCTTCTATACCTACAGAATCATCGATAACAATAGGCTCCTTGTACAGTTGCCATTCTGATCGTGTGGTGTCAGAGGAAAGCCGATATCCGATAGAAGCCCCATTTGTTGCACAGGAAATTGTGACTTCGTTATTCTTTCTATGCAGCTTCGGACTAATAGTTCTCTTCATTTCTCCATTTTCAGTAAACTTCTCTATCAGCTCAGGCTCAGGGATCATGTTGAGATCTTCTTCTTCATTTAGCCATCGATCTAATTCTCGTTGTAGTCTTGTCTTTATCAGATCATAGGCTGGATCATCAGCCAAATTATGAAGTTCATAAGGGTCCGTATGTGTATCAAAGAGTTCAATCTCAGGTTTTGTATCTCGAAACCATAGAGATTGATTTGCATTTAGCTCCCCAGTTATTTTCAGCCTTCGTAACTCGCGCATGATAGCTTGGTGTTCTCTGTAATCAACCTTATAAAACATCGGTAACTCTTGGTCATAATAACTAATCAGTTTATATCTGTGATCTCTTACAGCTCTTATTCTATCAGATGGGCCCTCATCAAATCTATCGCCCGCTGCATGTATATATGTCCTTTTCTCTCCGATGAATTCTCCTAAGAAGGCTATTCCATCCATATGTCGAGGCGGAAGTATGCCAGCTATCGATAGCATAGTAGGGGCGAAGTCCACAAAACTGACTAAAGAAGTATCTCTGGTATTCTCCAGTATTCTTTTGGGATATCTAACGATCATGGGTACGCGCAACCCAGAGTCATAGGTCAATCTTTTTTGGCGAGGAAGGGGGCCACCGTGATCGGTATACCAAAAGACGATCGTGTTATCTAATAGTCCATCGGCTTCTAGCTCTCCAAGAATCTCACCTACCTTATTATCCATCGCTATGATATTGCTATACATCCGACGTATATCTATCATAGCACTATCCGTACTTGGAAGATAGGGTGGTATAGGAACCTCGAGATTGCCATCAACTAATAGTGGGTCATTGGCTTTCGCCCATATTTGAGATTCGTGAGTCACATTGATATTAAACACACTGAAGAAGGGTTGGTCTTGATTTCTGTGTTTCCAATGCGCTTCAGTACCGCTTTCATCCCAGGCCATTAGACCTTTCGTAAACTGATAATCCTCTTTCGCATTATTAGAACAGTAGTAGCCCGCTTGCCGCAGATACTCACTCATCATGCGCGCCTCTGTAGGAGGAACAGCCTGATAAGGTTTTATCCCAGGTGGCATGGCATTCTTAGCATATGATTCGATAAAGGAAGCTGGTAGATTACTGACAAACCATGGCCCTGTCCGCATATGGTTGGCTCCAAAACGAGTAGGGTACATGCCCGTGGCTATGGCAGCCCTGCTTGGTGCACATACACCAGATGTGCTAAATACTCGATCATAACAGACCCCCTCTTTGGCTAATCTGGAGAGATGTGGCGTATGGACTGTACTATCTCCAAAGCTCGGAATGACTGGACTTAGGTCCTCTGCGACAATCCAAAGTATATTAGGTCGCTCCATGATGAAACTTTCATCATCCTTTGGTCCGAAGTCACACGACACAAAAAGCACCATAAGGCCTATATAACAGCGAATCATATTTCAGTTCTATTTAATTGTTCCACGTGGAACATAAACTTAATATCGTCATTTTAGTTACGATGTTGGTCTTCTAAAAAGGTATATCTTTCGAGCTCATTTTATTCACCATATGTTACAACTAAATGAAGAAGTATCTCATACTATCTATTACTTTATTGATTGGTCACACTTGCCTTTTAGGCCAAGACAATCCACCAGATCCATTTAAGCAACTCAGCGATCTATACCCAACCCCTAACGAGTATCGCACCGCCTCTGGAGCTCCAGGTCATCAATACTGGCAGACCAGAGCAGACTATAAGATGGACATCACCCTTGATGATGAAGAGAAGAAAATCTATGGTGAAGAAACAATCACCTATTACAATGAATCACCAGATGATCTCAAATACCTCTGGTTACAGCTAGATCAAAATGTAAGGGCACAGGATAGCGACTCTCATCTTATCAGCTCTTCATCTTTCAATCAAGAAAGAGGAGTATCGACGAGACAGCTGTCACGCATGATGCCAAATTTTGATGGCGGTTTTAAGATAGAGTATGTAAAGGATAACAATAATCGCGATCTCAGTTATACCATCAATAAAACAATGATGCGTATAGACTTACCTACAACATTGAGAGCCGGTCAACAGACCACCTTTAAAATCAAGTGGTGGTATAATATCAATAACACAAGAGAGATCGGTGGTCGATCTGGATATGAGGAGTTTTCAGATGGACATAGGGTATACTGCATAGCTCAGTTCTTTCCTCGTATGTGTTCCTACAATGATATCGAAGGATGGCAAAACAAGCAGTTTCTTGGTAGGGGAGAGTTCGCCCTGATTTTTGGAGATTATGAGGTCAATATCTCAGTACCAAAGGATCACTTAGTCGCTGCCACTGGTGAGCTACAGAACCCCACTAAGGTGCTTTCCTCTAAACACAGAGACAGATTAGAAAAGGCTACGAAGAGTTTCGTACAGCCGGTTACGATTCAAACCCTTGACGAATCTATAGAGAATAGTGAAGAGGCAGACACCAAATATCAGACCTGGAAATTCAAAGCTCAAAACGTTAGAGACTTCGGGTTTGCCACATCTAGAAGATTTATCTGGGACGCACTCGGCGTGAAGATGTCGGACGGTCGAACCGTCATGGCTCAATCTATGTGGGTGCCAGAAGGTGACTGCTTGTGGAAGAAATTCAGCACTAAAGCCGTAGCACATACTATCAAATGGTTCTCACACTACACTTTTGACTATCCATATCCCGTAGCTTGGTCTATAGATGGTAGTATGGGTATGGAGTACCCTATGATTTGCTTTAACTATGGTAGATGTGAAAGTGATGGAACCTATAGTAAAAGAATCAAGTATGGCCATATAGGTGTCATCATACATGAGGTCGGGCACAACTGGTTTCCGATGATAGTTAATTCTGATGAACGACAGTGGACATGGATGGATGAGGGTCTCAACACTTTTGTACAATATCTTACTGCTCAACAGTGGGAGAGAGATTATCCTCACAGACGTGGACCTGCGGATCTTATCACCAACTATATGGGAGGAGATAAGGCACGTATCTCGCCTATCATGACTAACAGCGAGAGTATTTTTCAGTTTGGAAATAATGCCTACGGCAAACCGGCAACTGCTCTCAATATCTTGAGAGAAACCATCATGGGTCGAGAACTCTTTGATCATGCGTTTAAAGAATACTCTAATCGTTGGGCCTTTAAACAACCATATCCCGCTGACTTTTTTAGAACGATGGAAGATGCATCAGGAGTAGATTTAGATTGGTTTTGGAACGGTTGGTTCTATACTAACGATCACGTCGATCAAGCCATAGCAGAGGTCAACCACTTCCAGATGAACTCTGGTAATCCTATCGTTGAAAAAGGTTTGATGGCTGATCAAAGAGACAATGGTCCTCAGAATATCTCTTCCATTCGCGATCAAGATATTGCGCAGACCTACGACGAGATTGATACAACGTTAAGGGACTTTTATACAACCTATGATCCTCTGGCAGCAGATGCTATAGATGAAGATCAGTATAACACTTTCGTAAATAGTCTAAGCACACGTGAGAAAGAACTCTTAGAAAGCGGAATGCACTATTATGAAATAACTTTTGAAAAAAAGGGTGGACTTGTTATGCCCCTCATTGTACAATTCCAATATGCTGACGGCACAACTGAAGATATCAGAATCCCTGCTGAAGTTTGGAGAATGGGTGGTAACAAGGTTACTAAAGTGTTCCCAACAGAACAAGAAGTAACTCAGATCTTATTAGATCCATATTTAGAAACTGCAGATACCGATACTTCTGACAATGCCTATCCTAGACAAAGAGAAGCATCTCGTTTTGAGACCTTCCAGCAAAAACAACTCATGCGAAATAATAGTAGAGAGAACGCTATGCAAAGAGCTAGGAGAGCAGAAGAGCTTAAAAAGAAAATGACGAAGCCTTAACAACTAAAAATAATATCAGACTATAGAAAGCCCGAGCATTACGTGTCGGGCTTTTTATTTTTATATGTTTCACTCTTACGGTTCGCTTGCCGGTTTAATAATTCAGATATCAGCCTTCACACTGCGCGAACATAGATCCATCTACATAAAAAGTTCTCATTATTTCATTGGCACATATTTCTTGTACATCCACAACATCTACTAGTCCTTCTACTACCTCAATATTTGATACGGCCTCTGCTCACTATATCTTGCCATCCAAACGAAGGTGCAAGGCTTATAAAGGATCGAGTTGAAATCCCGTGCGGACAATACAACTTGACTCCAATTACTGTCAATTCAAAAATTCAAATATGCGATTAAGTAGCATTATAATTCTTTCGATCTTAGTGACTTTCAGTCTTCACGCACAGTCACCGATTAGCGTAATAGAAAGTTTCTTAGAAGTTCATCACCCCTCAGATACAACATCAACATATATCGGTGTTAATGCCGGCCAGGAATTAAGTGGAGGAAGTCGGAATAATACCTTTGTGGGCTATCAAAGTGGAGTAAATTCAACTTCTGGAGCATCCAACACTTTCTATGGATCAAATGCTGGTTTTAATACCAATGGATTCAGAAATTGTTTTGTCGGAGCAAGTTCAGGGGCTAACACCTCTACAGGTAATAATAACATTTGTATTGGTGTGAGTTCAGGCCTATTTAATAGTTCGGGTAGTAACAATTGCTTCGTAGGCGATGAATCTGGTAGGATAAATGGAACAGGATCTGGGAACACCTATCTAGGGACTTCTTCAGGAGGCAATATAGCAAACGGCATGGGCAACGTCTGCATAGGTAATAATGCTGGACCAACTACTTCTCAAAGCGATAGGCTATACATCGACAACACAACGACTGATAACCCACTCATTTTCGGTAGGTTTGATACAGACGTTGTTGCTATCAACGGATCTCTTCAGTTAGGACCTACTGATCACTTTAATGGTGATGATGCTCTATTGTTGGGTCCGTCCATACCAGGAGCAGATATTTTTCTTGTAGCCAATGACGCAGTTATTATAGAGATAGGAGATATTCCAAACCAAAGTGGAAATTTCCAAGTTTGGAATGGTGGCTTGATAAATACCGATCCAGATCGAATAATATTCGATCTAACCGAGACTGGTAATCTAGAAATATCTGGTACACTGTCCCAAGGATCTGATCTGCATTCTAAAGAACGCATCACTCACATAGACAATATGGATATTCTAAATAAAATAGTCAATCTACCTATTTCCGAGTGGCAGTACATTGATGAAAACATCAGACACATAGGCCCTATGGCCCAGGACTTCTACGCTGCTTTTGGTTTGGGTCTTGGAGAAACTACCATCGCAACTGTAGATGCTGATGGGGTAGCACTTGCGGCTATCAAGGCCCTTGCCCTAGAAAACAAAGTGATAAAAGAAGAAAATAGAAAGCTCCAGAAAACCATAACTGATATTTTGGAAAGGCTGAACGCACTAGAAGAGAAAGGTTAACCAAGCTAGAAAGACAATAAGACCAATGATCGACTAGATACTTCTAGATTAAGCTATATGACTATTCGTCCAGTTTCAACAAACAATTAAGAGGACAGCTAGAATATTATATGAATTCATAGAGGTCCTAACAAGTACATACAACTAATTTCATTCTTTCATTAAATACTCTGAAAGATGAACTGGCTTCAATATTTTCTCTTCTTCTCTGCTTTACCTTTTTCTTCTATTGCTCAATCTCCTATTACGCAAATAGAAGGATTTCTAGAAGTATATCATCCTATAGATACTACCTCCCTCTACATAGGTCAAAACGCTGGACAAGCTGTTGATAATTCATTTTATCGTTTCAACACTTTTGTAGGAAGTGATGCTGGTAGGTTTAATACTACTGGATTCAACAATGATTTCTTTGGTCTAAACGCTGGGCGCTCTAACACTACTGGAAACAACAATGCTTTCTTTGGAAATAGCGCTGGTTTTAATAACACTACAGGAATCTTTAATGCTTTCTTTGGAACTGCCGCCGGTTGGATTAATACTAATGGATCCTTTAATGCTTTCTTTGGTCAATCCGCTGGGCGATCTAACACTATTGGATCCGATAATGCTTTCTTTGGTCAAAACACTGGGCGATCTAACACTACTGGATCCGATAATACTTTCTTTGGTCAATCCGCTGGGAGCTCTAACACTACTGGATCCGATAATGCTTTCTTTGGCGATAGTGCAGGTCTTAACAATACTTCTGGGTCTAATAATACATTTTTAGGTAACTCTGCTGGACTCAATTCGCAAGGTGATGGTAATACATTTATAGGCTCTCTTGCCGGTCCTCCTTCAGGACAAGGCAATGTTTCTAATCGTTTGTTTATCAACAATCAACAATCAACAAATCCTCTTATTTATGGTGAATTCGATAATGATCTCATTACCATCAATCACAAGGCCGCCACAAGTGGTAGCGGACATCTTACTGGACTAAGAATAAATAACATCGGCGGTGGGCATTACTGGACCATGTATACTTTTACTGGTGATGGTACTCTTGGTTTCTATAAAACTGGTGACGGAAACGAAAAATTCATTTTTAAAACTAACGGAGATTTTTTTGCTGACGGATCAATCAATGGTTCATCTGATGTTCATCGAAAAGAGGCAATCACATCTATCAACTATAACGAAGTACTCAACAAAATTACACAGATACCTATCACAGAGTGGCAATACAAAGGTTCTGAAGAAAGACACATAGGACCTATGGCCCAAGACTTCTACGCTGCTTTTGGTTTAGGTCTTGGAGAAACTACCATCGCAACTGTAGATGCTGATGGGGTAGCGCTTGCGGCTATCAAGGCCCTTGCTCTAGAAAACAAAGAACTCAAAAAACAAATTGCTGAAATTCAGCAATTTTTATCCGAACTAAAAAAGACAAATAGACCATCGAACGACTAGCACTTATTCAGAAACTGTTTATGTTATTTCGTTTGTATTAGATGACTTTTTATCCAGCATAAACAACTAACTAAGAAGTTTCATAGTATTTTATTGTAATCATTCTATGGATCTATAACTTCAAAAATCTATGAATTCATAGAGGCCTTAATAAGTACATACATCTAATTTCATTCTTTCATTAAATACTCTGAAAGATGAACTGGCTTCGATATTTTCTCTTCCTCTTTGTTTTACCTTTTTCTTCTTTTGCTCAATCCCCTATTACCCAGATAGAAGGATTTCTAGAAGTATATCATCCTCTAGATACTACCTCCGTCTACATAGGTCAAAACGCTGGACAGTTTATTAACTCTTTATTTAATAATTTCAACACTTTTGTAGGAAGTGATGCTGGTAGGTTTAATACTACTGGATCCTTTAATGCTTTTTTTGGTCAAAACGCTGGGCGCTCTAACACTACTGGAAACTCCAATGCTTTCTTTGGTACTGCCGCTGGTAGAGATAACACTACTGGATTCAACAATGCTTTCTTTGGACGATTTTCTGGTTTTAATAATGTTAGCGGAAACAACAATGCTTTCTTTGGTACAGACACCGGTGTGTCTAATACTGATGGAAACTCCAATGCTTTCTTTGGTATTACCGCTGGTGTTATGAACACTACCGGGGACAACAATGCTTTCTTTGGCTTTGAAGCGGGGAAAAATGCAAATGCAAACAGAAATGCTTTCTTTGGTTTTCAATCTGGTTTTAATTCAACTGGTGGAGGAAACAGTTTCTTTGGATCCGGTGCTGGGAACCAGAACACCACTGGTGCTGGTAATGCTTTCTTTGGCGATAGTGCAGGGCTTAACAATACTTCCGGGTCCAGTAATACATTTTTAGGTAACTCTGCTGGACTCAATTCGCAAGGCGATGGTAATATATTTATCGGTGTTCTAAGCGGTAATAACTTTAATGGTAACAACAATGTAGCGATTGGCACTCTTGCCGGTCCTCCTTCCGGACAAGGCAATGCTTCTAATCGTTTGTTTATCAACAATCAACAATCAACAAATCCTCTTATTTATGGTGAATTCGATAATGATCTCATTACCATCAATCACAAGGCCGCCACAAGTGGTAGCGGACATCTTACTGGACTAAGAATAAATAACATCGGCGGTGGGCATTACTGGACCATGTATACTTTTACTGGTGATGGTACTCTTGGTTTCTATAAAACTGGTGACGGAAACGAAAAATTCATTTTTAAAACTAACGGAGATTTTTTTGCTGACGGATCAATCAATGGTTCATCTGATGTTCATCGAAAAGAGGCAATCACATCTATCAACTATAACGAAGTACTCAACAAAATTACACAGATACCTATCACAGAGTGGCAATACAAAGGTTCTGAAGAAAGACACATAGGACCTATGGCCCAAGACTTCTACGCTGCTTTTGGTTTGGGTCTTGGAGAAACTACCATCGCAACTGTAGATGCTGATGGGGTAGCACTTGCGGCTATCAAGGCCCTTGCTCTAGAAAATGAAAAGCTACGAGACATTAATACTGTAATCCTCGAAAGACTACAGGTTCTTGAAAGAAAACTAGAAGAACTGATTGATTGATTTGTAGTGTCTCGCTACATCATGATGGTATACAGACTATCTAAAGTAAATGTCTCATGAGTCTACGCCTTCAGAGATAGAAGAAACTCTGACAGAACAACATTAAAAGTCTCTGGGACTTCCATCATGGGAGCATGACCACATTCATCGATAAATCTTAGCGTAGTATCTCTTATGAGTTCGTCAAATTTTTCTGCAACAAAAGGTGGAGTAATCGAATCCTGTTTACCCCATACTAATAGGGTGGGGCACGTGATTTTATGAAGTTGATCTTCGAGATTGTGCTTAAGAGCTGACTTAGCAGTTATCACTATTCTGAGTGCCTTTTCTCTATCATTAATCGTATCGAAAACTTCATCTATGAGATTTTCAGACGCAACTTTTGGGTCATAGAAAGTCTCAGCTACTTTCCTTGCTATATAATCTTTATCTCCTCTTCTTGGGTATCCATCACCCATGCCGCTTTCAAAAAGTCCACTACTGCCAGTTAATGTTAAAGAAGATACTTTCTCCTGATGACTAAGAGAGTAAAGCAAGGCAACGTGACCGCCTAACGAGTTTCCCAGAAGATTAATGTTCTTATACTCTTTGAGCTCTATGAATGATTCTGTAAAAGATAGTAAGCCATCTAGTCCTGTTTCCCTCGTATCTAACTCGTAGATAGGAAGCATCGGTACTACGACATTGTAGTTAAGCGAGAATTCTTCTATAATCTGTCGAAAATTACTCAAAGCGCCGAAAAGTCCATGGAGTAATAAGAGGACTGGTGCACCAGGAGTAGTCTCTATATATCTAAATCCACTCTCTTCCCTGATAGATTGATCTACACTCATATTCAGCCACAAAAGTACTCTTTATTACTTCGCTAGGTGACTTCTATCTCAACAGCATCACTGTGTCCATAACTCGCGTAAAAGAAATGCAATATGAACGTAGAAAGTAATAGTACAGCAACACCTTGGTGTACCACTCCCCAGCTTACCGGTATCACCCCAACACTTTTCACAAGTGTTACTATGCCAACCATAATCTGGATGACTAACAACAAAAGAAAAAAGATATAAGACTTATAAGTCTCTGCAGTTAAACTAAACTTCTTGATAACTCTAAAACCTACTATCACTGAGCCAATAGTTATGACATACGCTAGACCTCTATGAAAGAACTGAATAAGTGTAACCAAAAAACTAGATTGCTCATACTCATTAAAGTTTTGATAACTCCAATTAGCACCCATGAATATATCCTTAGGAATCATTTCACCATTAAGATCTGGCCATGTATTTATAAAAAGAGCTGCTTTTGTACCACTCATAACACCACCAAGAAATATTTGTATAATCAAAAGAATAAGCATCCACGTTAGGTAAGAAGGTCTATGCACTTGTCTTACAACCCTATGTGGATGTATATATCTGATAAACGCCCACCACAAGGCTACGAAAACTGATATTCCTATACACAGATGGAGCGATAATTTATAAGCATTGACCCATGGTCTATTAATCAAACCGGAAGCCACCATGATCCAACCAAACGCAGCAGCAAGTGCTGCTAGGAGAATGACTATTCCTAGTCGCTTCACTAGAGAACTTGGAAGCCTTTTCTGGAAAAAGAAAATTAGAAAAGGAATTAAAAAAACGAAACCCATGGTTCTTGCCCAGAGTCGATGAAGATATTCCCAGAAGTAGATAAATTTAAAAGTTCCTTCAGTAAAAATTGATCCCATCTCCATGTCACGGTTGATCTTGTCAAACTGTGGAGTTTCCTTGTACTTATTAAATTCAATCTCCCAGGATTGCTCAGATAGAGGAGGAAAGGTGCCAGTTACTATCTCCCATTCGGTGATGGACAACCCAGAACCAGTTAGCCTCGTAATACCGCCGATTATAATCTGCATGTAAACCATGAACAAGCCGAGGCATAACCAGATGGTTACGGATCTGTAGACTTGCTGTCGATGATTTGAACTCATTGTGCTGCCAAATGTATTTGACTTTTCTCAATCTCACACCACACACCATCTCACTACCTTCTTTTGATTAATTATGAATTATTTATATAAAGGTTATTATTATAAAGGGCGTTGGTATGTGTATAAGATTGGCTTAAATTATTTTGCCAACAGCTTACTAATAGCTGCTTGGGTATAACCATGAAAATCTGAAAGAAGAAGTACTATTTATAGAAGATAGAACTTAAACTAACACTTTATTCACAATCAATTGTTAGTTAATATTTCCGAAAGGGTAAGACAAAAAATGTTGGTAAAATGAAGCTTATAGACAGTATGTGGATAGTGTGCTACACACATGTGGGAAAACACCAGATAGATATTGAACAACATGTTGATAAGTCTTTAAATACGACCACCATAAATACCACATAAAGAATGAACTATGTATATAGTAAATTAATATGTTAGTTATACTTAAGTTGTGAGTATGAAAGTTGTGGTACAAAGAGTCTCAGAGGCGTCCATAGAAATCAACAAAACGATCACCCGATCTATGGGTCATGGCTATGTGATATTGTTAGGTATAGAAGAAGTAGATAATAGTGAAGATGTAGATTGGCTTGTTTCAAAAGTAACCAAGCTTCGTGTCTTTGGTGATGAGGAAGGAAAGATGAATCTAAACATCAAAGACAAAGATGGCGCTATCATGATCGTTAGTCAATTCACACTATATGCATCAACTAAAAAAGGTAATCGGCCTTCCTTTATTCAGGCTGCAAAACCAGCTAGGGCTATTCCGTTGTATGAGGAGTTTATAGATAAAACGAAGAAAAGTGGAATCGAAGTAATAACAGGAGAGTTTGGTGCAGACATGCAAGTATCACTTGTGAATGATGGTCCTGTTACGATCATCATTGATTCAAAAAATAGAGTATGACTATAAAAGAGTGGCAGTCAGAGGTTGATAAGTGGATAAAAGATATAGGTGTTAGGTACTATGATGAGAAGACGAATGCTCTGATTCTTACGGAAGAAGTCGGAGAATTCTCTCGGATCATAGCACGTGAATATGGAGAACAATCGTGGAAAAAAACGCCAAGTACTACTGAGGTGAAACAAATGCTAACAGATGAGTTGGCTGATATAGTCTGGGTTACTACATGTCTTGCTAATCAACTAGATATAGATTTAACCGCAGCGCTTAAGGAAAACTTGAGCAAGAAAACAGCCCGAGATAAGGATAGACACAAAGGAAATCCGAAACTTAAGTAAGGTCGTATATTGAGAAAGTGATCCACACTAAAAGTGAAAACAATCTTATCCGCAAGATCTGGAAACAACCAATATCGGCTATATGTGCGACTATCTTGATAGTCCTAAGCTTATTAGCTGTCTTTGCATATGTGGTCATCCCTGACAATACTACAAATGCAAATCGTCAGGTACCTTCAAAGGCTTTAACATATCCTGGTTCTAGTCAGAAGTACTTAATAGTGGATCGAGAACTTAGTAGAGAACTCGATGCATCATGGGCTTTTGCTCTCAATGGCAAACTTGACAGGTCGGAGTACATACCTTATGATAGCTATGTCTATGGAGATGGCGGTCTTAGGGTCAAACACAAATCTGCGGAGAGGTTATTATCTACAAACTCAGAACCGAAGACAAGAGAACTTACCCATTGGGCTGGTACGGATACGTATGGACGTGACGTGTTAAGTCGATTGGTATTAGGGCTACGAATTTCTTTATTTGTTGGCTCTTTATCAGTTATTGTCTCCTTATTTGTAGGTGTGCTGATCGGAAGTATAGGTGGATTTTATGGCGGCATCGTCGATAAAGTTATCATGCTCGTGATCAATACGAGCTGGAGTATACCAACGATACTCCTTGCTTTGGCTATAATAATTGCCTTAGGTAAGGGCTTTTTAGTGATTGTCCTTGCCGTTGGCTTAACGATGTGGGTAGACGTAGCAAGAATAGTACGAGGTCAGGTTCTACAGATTAAAGAAGAGCTTTTTGTACAAGCATCACGATCACTTGGGTTTAAAAGCCCAGTAATTATCGTAAGACATATACTTCCAAACATTGTAGGCACCATCACGGTCATGGGGGCGGCCAATTTTGCGACCGCCATATTAGTAGAAGCGGGCTTAAGTTTTCTTGGGTTGGGTATACAACCACCGACCCCTTCACTGGGCAACATGTTACAGGAGGGATATGCTTTTGCTACAGGAGGATTTGTCTACCTAGCTTTCTTTCCTATAATAACTATTATGATCTTAGTGCTGTGCTTTAATCTGTTAGGTACAACCTTGAGGGATATCTATGATATAAAGACAGCAGACGGATGAGTAGAGAGCTAGCAATACTAGAAAAATTAGAGAAAGACTTAAGTCTTAAGGAGCTGCAGATTAAGAGTTTGCTAACCATCACCCAAGCGATCAATGATAATGTCCCTGCCGAAGGTCTTTTTAACATGTATAGATCTTTTCTGAGTTGGGAACTTGGTATCACGAAAATGGGACTATTCATCCCGCAAGATACTGATGAAGAGCGCTGGCACTGTGGCACCCAGATTAATCTTGAAAAGGAGGAAGAAAAAACTGAAGAGCTCATACCGTATTTAACTTCCTTTAAAAGGCTACATACTATCAAGCCAACAGATCCTGAAAAGTTAAGAAAGTATGACATCATCATCCCAGTATATCATAAAGAAAGACCTATAGCATATTCTTTGATTGGGGGAATCAAGTCAAAGGAGGATTTATATAATAAAATACAGTTTATAACAACGATTACAAATATCATCGCTGTTGCAATTGAAAATAAAAGGTTATTCAAAAGACAGATTGTTCAAGAGAGGTTAAAGAAAGAAATAGAGTTAGCTAGCAATGTTCAAAAAATGCTAATTCCGGATGAACTACCGACCACCGAGCTTTTTGAGCTTTCATCTATATACAAACCACACTTTAATATAGGTGGAGACTATCTTGATTTTATAAATTTTGATCGTGGCCGATTTGTTTTTTGTATAGCCGATATCTCTGGAAAGGGAGTGGCCGCAGCCCTATTGATGGCGAATTTTCAAGCCATGATTCAAAGTTTGATTTATCAGTATAGAGATCTGGAGACATTCATTTTTGCTTTGAATCAAACGGTACACCGAGTTACAAAGAGCGATAAGTTTATCACCTTTTTCATAGGAGAGGTTGATCTTCAAAAGAGAATATTAAAATATATAAATGCTGGACACTATCCACCTGTGCTTTATCAAGATGGAAATATCAAAAG
>CAYYBR010000037.1:0-22600 GCA_964470035.1 uncultured Saprospiraceae bacterium | reverse complement strand
AATATTAATCATGTATAAAGTGTTAAAATTGTATGCGTAAAGCATAACAAATTAGATTAATATGTTATTTTAGCCCCCAAATGGGACTAGGAATATCTAGTTCCATCTAATACATGATGATGAAAACGATACAGGCCCTTATTGCTGTGCTATGCCTATTTGGCACCTCCACTTCGGTTGCTCAACAACTGTTTGATTTAAGATTTGCACTTGATGAAGTAGACTGTGATGCCCGCCAGATATGTTATTTTACACAGATTAGATCTGGTAATGGCGAAGCTTGGAACTTAGCAGATCAGAACTACCGGATATTTTATGATGCTTCGATGGCATCCTATATAAGTGGATCCGCAGAGAGAGTATTAAACCCCGATCAATACAGTACTGTTTTCGTAGCGGCAGATGTGCAAGGTGTAGATGCATCGACTTTTCCTGCAGACATAGACTTTAGATCAACACTAAGTTTTCTGAATTATTCCATTGTCCTCGAGAACCAAAGTACTGGTGGCACCAATCTTCCTACAGATGGTAGTTATTTAAATACTTCAAGAATTTGTTTTGATGTAACACAGGAGCTCATAGAAGATGGGTCTACTTGTCTTGGACTAGTATGGGCGGAGATGGGAAGGACAGACGCGATAGCTACAGCCTTTAATGAAGTCTCCGAATGGGTTGGAGCTACTAACGTATCGGCAGACGAACGCATACTTGATAACTTAGACGCCGAAGATGGCGATGAATCATGTATTTCTGCCCTTTGTGGAGGTACGGCTGGAGAAAATACTGATGATACATGCTCTGATGGTATCGATAATGATGAAGACGGTCTTGTAGATTGTGCAGATCCAAACTGTTCCACTACAGTACCTTGTGCCGCACCAGCTAACGAATTTGAAGTTTCACTCGAAGTAAATAGTGTTGACTGCTCAACAGGTATGGTTTGCTATAATGTAGAAGTAGCCACTGCCAATGATTCATCTTTTATACTGGGCGATCAAAGTTATCAGCTCTTCTATAATAGTGGAGTTGGATCATTTATATCAGGAGAAAGTGTTTTAGGCAATGAGTTTGGCGATCTAACATTGCAGAATAGTACACCTATAGAAAACGTCAATGCTACAGGTGTAGGATCACTACCATTTGAAGGTGACCTTGGGTTCGTCACATTTACCATTGGCCTTGATGACGTAGATGCAGGGAGTTCAGTCTTGGTTGAACCAGGTTTCCCGATTACGACATCGGAACTTTGTTTTGTCATATCTGATCTAGCCATTACTACTATTGATACTTGCTTTGAAGCCACATGGGCTCGTGAAGGTGTAACAGACGAATATAATTCGACTATGGTTGAGATCGGCGTATGGTTGAGTCCAGGAAATGTCGTACCAGGTGAAGCGGCAGGATTTGGAGACCTCAGCGCAGCTGATGGAGATGCTGCATGTTTTGATACTACTTGTCCGCCATTAAGCATGGAGACAGGAGATGTAGAATGCTCGGATGGCATGGACAATGATAGTGATGGATTAGTGGATTGCTTTGATGCTGATTGTGCAGAGTTTTCAGATTGCGCGACCACATGTTTTGCCTTAGCACCTGTCTTATCTATATCTGGTGATCCAGCTACAGGTATAGAATGTGATTTTACTACAGGACAGATAGATATAATGGCAACAGGTGATAATACAACACCTGCTTACAGCACTACTTATATATTAACTACCGCTGATGGAGTGATCAATGCGATCTCTAATGACTCGCCCAACTTTGATATTTTCACAGAAGGGTTCTATAGCGTTTTTGCTATCAACTTCAGATCTACTACTACAATGATATCTGGTCTTTCGATCGGAGGAAGTATAGCAGACGTAACTGGAGATGATTGTTTTGATATAGGAGAACCTCTCCACTTCAATGTTTGTCTTGACGCCACTAGATGTAACTTCTGCCTAGGTGAACCAGCAGAGGTAACTCCTATGAATGCTCCTGATCCGACTAGAACTACACAGTTTGTCTTAACGGATAGGGATGGTGTGATTCTGGTAATCAGTGATGATAATGTATTCACAGGTCTTGAAGAAGGTATACATATAGCACATGTGATAGATTTTGAGCCAGGCGCTATGATAGGTGGTCTGGAAGTAGGTCAAAATATAGTGGATATAACACCAGGTGATATAAGAATAACAGAATCATTTATCGTGGGAGTCTGTGATCAGTTGAACCCAACGATCTTCTTTGATTTACAAGGATGCGATATTCTTGAGACTGCCATATTGCAAGTTGGAGAAAACTTCTCGTCATTCTTATGGAGTACAGGATCTACAGATTCTTTTATCGAAGTATCTGCTACTGATCCAGCGACATACACAGTTACTGTAACTCTAGATGATAACTGTATAGGAGTTGTATCACAAGAGATAACTGGTGACGAGCCTACGCAAGTAGGAGACTTTGTATGGGAAGATACGAATGGCAATGGACGTCAAGATGCTAATGAAGACGGGGTTAACGGTGTTACAGTAAGTCTTTTCACAGACTTCAATAACGACGGTATGCCGGACTTTCCAGATATTCCTTCTTGCATCACAATGACTACGGATGATCCAACAACTGGTGAGCCTGGTTATTATGAGTTCTTTGTATACGCAAGCTCATACATAGTCGGTTTTGATGCCCCGAGTGGCTTTGTTCCGACTACACAAAGTCAGGGAGATGTTAATGGCGATAGCGATATCAACGCTGATGGACTGACCAGCACACTGGTGGTAGTACAAGGTGAAAGCCGGCTAGATATAGATGCAGGATTCAGAACAAGCACTACACTCTGTGGATCGGTATGGTCAGATGAAGATGGAGATGGCAGACGAGATGAGACAGAAGGCGGTATAGATGGTATCACCGTAAACTTGTTTAGTGCGGATGGAGAAAGATTAGCTACAACGCTATCATTTACAGATCCGGAGACGGACGAAGTGGGACGTTTCTGTTTTGAAGATGTACCTGTCCAGGATTATTACTTAGAGATTATACTACCTGATGGATTTGTTTTGACTGATCCTAACGTAGCAACAGATGAATCAAGAGATAGTGATGCCGATGGCACCTTTGGTCCGGGGACAACTAGTTTGATAACTACGATGCCTGGTGAGATCACAGAGGATATAGGATTTGGAATTTATGTGGGCGGTGTTACTTGCGGAGTACTTTGGCTAGAAAGTGAGCAAGGAACAGAAGGAATATTTGATGAAGGTATAGATAGCTTGGTTGCTAACTCACAAGTAGAGTTGATAGAGGCTAACTCAGGAGAGATATCTCAAGTAGTAGCTACCGATGATGACGGTAGATACTGTGTTAATAGCATAAGGGCGGGATCATATCAAGTTCGATTCAGAGCAAATAGTGCTGGAGAAAGCTTTGTTGCACCTAATCAAGGTGATGATCCACTTGTGGATAGTGATGTAGATATCTCTACTGGTGTTACGGGTGTATTCTTTGTTGGTCCTGCAGATTCATTGTTAGGAGTTAATGGAGGTCTGCGGCTCGAATCTCTACCTGTAGAACTGGTAGCCTTTTCAGGATATTGGGACCCTCAGCAATCATCGATAGAGTTAACATGGGTTACAGCATCAGAGATCAACAACGACTTCTTTACTATAGAAAGAGTGATAAACAAAGATGGAGAATTCGTCGCAATAGGGGAAGTTGATGGTCGTGGGACTACCACGGCACTCCAAGTGTATGGTCTGTCTGATCAGGATGTCATATCGAGCGGCACGTACTACTATAGACTCAAGCAAGTAGACTTTGATGGTGGATATGAATATTCGGATATCATAGAGATAGATGTACTCTTGAATAAAGATGTGGGACTCAAAGTGTATCCTAATCCTGTTGAAAATCAAACGACCCTCGATATCTCTGTCAGTAGAAGTGATATAGCTGAAGTATCAGTGACTGACTTTATCGGAAGAGAAGTAATAAGAGTAACTACACATGATGTTCAGATCGGTCAAAATCCGATATCACTGGATCTTTCGTCGATACCTGTAGGATCATATTTGATCAAGGTTCAGATGGGATCATCGATACAACATATCATGATTCAAAAAGCTAGATAAAACAAAAGGCTCCTTCAACTGAAGGAGCCTTTTTTATTTTACCTCTATAGATTTAATCTAACAGTGTTCGTCAAAGGCACCTACTAGATTTTCAGCTATCATCTGTGCACTTCTTCCTTCGATGTGATGTCTCTCGAGCATATGTACTAGTCGACCATCTTTAAAAAGAGCGATGGCAGGAGAAGAAGGAGGATATGGTAGGAGAAACTCTCTGGCTTTCTCTGTAGCTTCTCTATCAACACCTGCAAAAACGGTAAACGTATTATTAGGTGTCTTACCGTGCTGTAATGCCATCTTAGCACCAGGTCTTGCATTTGCGGCAGCACAGCCACATACACTGTTAATCACGAGAAGTGAAGTTCCTTCACTTTGCTCGATCGCATTGATTACCTCTTCTTCTGATTTAAGTCCTGTAAATCCAAAATCTGTGAGATCTTTGGACATCGGAATTGTTAACTCTACTGGATACATTATTTTCTTCTTAAAATGTAAGCTAATATGGTCACTTGAGCGTTTCTAAACTCAAGAATGTCTGTACGGCAAATTTATATTAAAAAAGAAAGCCCTTCTGTCAAGATATGTTCATTACATAAAGTATTGATATCGTACATTACGTTTTACTAGAATTGATCGCTACATATGCGCTACTATCTACTTCCATTACTATTTTCTTTGTCCATTATCTCACTTACGGCCCAGTCTTATGAAGAGTCTGGTGAAGTGATTCAGACATTTAGGGATACGAGGATACTTAATTCTCACTCAGTAGAGACTCTTCCTGCACGAAAGCTCGACTTTAGGATCGCCCATAGATTTGGTGATTTGGCAGGTGCCAACGGTGGTTGGCCCACTTTTTATGGGCTAGAGAATGCTGCCGATGTCTCGATTGGATTCGAATACGGGATCACAGATAGAATCATGATAGGCATCAGCAGAACCAAAGGAGCAGGTCCGCTGAAACAGAATATCAACACTCTAGCTAAGGCAAGAATCATAACACAAGGCAGTCGTGGGAATTTTCCAGTAAGCCTGGCGGTCATCGGTATGATATCTACTTCGACTATGCAAAGAAGTGAGATAGAAGGTGTAATTACCTCTTTTGAAAGAGGCACTCACCGTCTTACTAGCCATCTAGGTTTACACGTAGCAAGAAAGTTTAGCCCAAGATTTTCAGCTCAGTTCAATGCACAGTGGACTTATCGAAATGTTGTACTAGAAGGTGATGATAACGGATTAGCAAGTATAGGAGGTGGACTTCGTGCGCAAGTAACCCAGTCGATGGCCATACTGACTGACGTTACCTTTCCATTGTTTTCTGATCTCCGAACTTCGGAAAACGATTTTTATCCTTCCATAGGTTTTGGATTCGAGTTTGATACTAGTGGAGGACATGTGTTTCAATTAGTTCTCATAAACTCACAAGGTCTAGTGGAGACAGATTATATACCCAATACTCGAAGTAATTGGGGAGATGGTGAGTTTAGACTTGGATTTACTATTTCTCGACTTTTTAGCCTGTAGAAGATGAAGAGCGCTATAGGGATATGTCTCTTGATTACCATGATGGCTTTTGTCATCATACAACCATATGATGAGTTTGATGAACAGATGTCTCTTTCAGAACTGGAAGAATCTTTTGGCAAAGATTACTCTGATAAGAAACCTAATACTAGCCTTAAAGGAGTTAGTGCAGAAGTAGGCGAGGACATTGTCAAGCATGGTATCTCGAAGAGGCCAGGGGAGAGGAAATCAAAAAGACAAAGCAGACATTTTGTATGTACGTCTTGTCATAATGTAGAGCGCGAGGATGCCAATCTAGCTTTTCCTACACCCGAGGCTAGGCTTAACTATACTATCGAGCATGGCATTCCCTTCTTACAAGGAACCACGCTTTATGGCGCAGTTAATCGCGATTCGTACTATAACGGAGACTACGAAAAGAAGTACGGAGATCTTATCAAACCTGCTAGGCACGATATAAGGGGCGCCATACAACTTTGTGCTGTAGAGTGTGCGCAAGGCCGAAAACTCAAAGACTGGGAGGTAGAATCAGTTTTAGCCTATCTATGGACTATCGACTTAAAAGTTGGTGATGTCAATCTTACACAGGTCGACAAAGATTATCTGGATTATGCTTCTAAAAATGCAGAAGATAGAGATAAGGGATTGCTGTTACTAGATCGAAAATATGCTAAGAAATCAGAAGCTACTTTTTTAGAGCCACCAGAAGATCGCAAGATAGGTGTCGGACTGACAGGCAATCCAAATAATGGCGAGCGCATTTACGAAAGTAGTTGTCTACACTGTCACTATCAAAAGAGATATAGCTTCTTGCACTTAGATCAAGATGAGTTTTCACTTGATCATCTTGATAAAAAGGCGGATACCTATAGCAGGCATTCTATTTATCAAGTGTCTAGGTATGGTACATTTTCTAAGTATGGTAAGAAGTCCTACATGCCGCGATATCCTGAAGAAAGAATGAGTGAGCAGCAGCTGGCAGATCTTAGAGCCTATCTGCGCGAAAGTGCTGACTAAAAATCTTCCTTATACCAAGATGCATATTTAAGATAAGCATCTGCCGTACGAGAGATGTGCCATTGAGTTTGTTCTGGATCGATAGCTTTGATCTTTTTGGCCGGCACACCCGCATAGATATATCCTGATTCAAGTACTTTATCTTCTAACACGACAGCTCCTGCAGCTACGATCACATTAGATTGTACGACAGCATTATCCATTATAACTGCTTTCATACCGACCAACACGTCGTCATGTATCGTACACCCGTGTATGATAGCACCGTGGGCTATGGATACTCTCTTTCCGATGACTGTTTTTGACTTTTTATAAGTGCCATGGATGATGGCTCCATCCTGTATATTACTTTTCGCGCCTATACGGATACTACACACATCTCCTCGTATTACACTTGAGAACCACACAGTACAATCTTCTTCGAGCTGGACATCACCGATGATAGTTGCTGTCGGCGCGAGCCAGCACGATTCATGTATAATTGGGATTTTGTTGTTGAGAGGTATGATGTGTGACATCAGTATCAATTAGATAGAGGGCTTAATTCGTAACCCTCATCTCGTAGTAACTGTATTACTCCATATTTGCCGCCGAGGTGCCCTGCGCCAACAGCAAAAAAAGTACGCTGGTTCGCCATCTCTTCTTTCATAAGTGGAATCCAGTTTTTATTTCTTTGATTGAGTAGTACATCTTCAAACTCTCCAATGGATTCATCCTGCTTCATCATATCATATAACCCATAGATATCTTGTTCTTTATAAAGCTTTACTAAATCAGCAAGGCTATCTTCTTCAGAAGTTGAAGATTTGATTGCTTCGATAAGCATGTCTGCTTGATCTTGATAGGGGATAGCATCGAAGACGCTGATCTGATAATCCACCGTTTCTAATCCTCCTGTGCTTTTATTTCCATCTTTTGCCATTTCGGCAAATTCTAGTTCATAAGACTTAAGACCACCGCTTTCTAGTCCTGTAGGATCGAATTCGTCTGATGCAAACACGGTCAGAAACATAGGTTTGATGCGCTCAAGAAAAAATAATGGAAGCCCTTTATCATTAAAGTGTGATTCAACGATGCTATAATCTTCCTCCGTCATCAGATCACTCAGACTTGTATCTCCTTTCATATAGGCCTTTTCTAACACACCCATTAACTTGGCAGGGTTCGTCATCTCCTCCATATCTAGTTCAAAAACTAACTTGCTAGATTCATCTATAGCAGAAAGTGTTCCCTCAGGTAAAAAGAAGTCTTCTCCTTTGATCATGTGGATCGTACCAAACAAATATGAAGGCTCAGTCAGTCCATTACCATTTATCTCCCAGAGTAAACTTTTAGGTACGGAGTCAACGATAGCTGGCGCTTCTGTTACAGTTTCCTGGACGGCTGTTTGTGACGTGCTACACCCGATAGTGATCATGAGAACACTGCTTATCAGAAGAAAAATCTTAGAAGTCATGTAGAGTTTTATTTATAACAAAGGTAGCTGATATGTAACTACTGTACTTTACTTATCTGTCGGTTAGCTTCGTATAACATGATACCTGCCGCCACGGATACATTGAGTGAATCCGTTTGTCCACTTTGTTCGATATAACCCACTTGATCACAGGCACTCACTACTGTCCGATGTAATCCTGTTCCTTCTGATCCTAGACAGATACATACCGGTGAAGTCAAATCTAGTGAACTGATGGCCTTACCACTTTCAACAGAAGTTGCCACTACCTTGATACCGTAAGATTGAAGTTGTTTGATCGTATCGATTGTATTTTTTTCTCTACATACCAAAAGCCTTGACAAAGCTCCGGCAGAAGTCTTCATACTTTCTGATGTAATCATGCCGGATTGTTTGCCCGAGATTATTAACGCTTGGGCACCTAATACTTCCGAGCTTCGGGCGATGGCTCCGATATTTCTCACATCCTGTACATTATCTATCAGGATAAATAAAGGTTCTTTACCCTGCTCATAAAGGTGAGGTATAATCAAGTCGATAGATTGGTAGGAGACTATGGATCCGACCCCTACAGCACCCTGGTGGTTAGCTCTCCTACAAAGCCTATCTAACTTGGCTAGAGGTACTTTTTTAAGGGATATCCCTCGCTCTTTACAGAGCTTTCTCACTTCCATCTCGAATTCTCCAGTGAGATTGTCACGGACAAATATCTTTTCAAAGGCCTTGCCTTCTTTAATGGCATCTAGGATGGGATTTCTCCCATATATGATCATATTATCTTGTGGACGATGATTTGATATCATTTGCTAGCTAATTAGCGCATATTATACAATCTATTAAGATCTTTCTTGTTTCTTGAGTGGCGCTTAGTATTTAAGGACTAAGCGCACAAGATAGACCTTCCTATGATTGGCTTGCAGAAGAAGTGTGTTATATGCTTATTGTGTTTACTTACTGCATGTATGCATGCTCAAGACAAGGTACATAGTGACCACTTGGCTCTTCTGACAGAACACGGTGTGGATGTCACTTCATTTGATTATCACATATCAGATAGCTATACAGATCTAAGTACAGGTACCAGATATACATATATACAGCAACTCAAGGGAGATATACCCATATATAAGGCTCTCGCAGTAATCGCACAAAGAGACAAAAACAAAATAGTCAAGACGAGCCGCCTAATTTCCAATGATATAATTGTGGAAGAAAAGAACGCGAGTTTCTTGCTTTCAAATTCTCTGCAGCTAGTGTATCGTGATCTAGGATTTAAACATTGGAAATCGACAAATGCTGAGGTCAAAAAATTTCTAGATAGATCCCTCACTTCTCATCCAGAGGCAGTTGGAGATATAATTATCGAAGAAGTCTGGGCTGCTTCTTCAGGTGGCATGTATGTGAGATCTCATCTTATAGATATAAAGCCTAAAGATGCTGATGATCACTGGCTAGTGGTTGTTAGCAAGTCTGGAGAGATACTGAATAAATTTAACCAGACATTATATTGTAGATGGGGAGATGAGGAGATGACAGGTCACTCAACATCATTACATAGACATGAGGAATCACATGTAGAACCACGAGATCGAGAGCATGACCACTCGACTCCAGAAGATGGATCTTCCTATAGGGTTTTTGCTGTTCCACTTGAGTCCCCTGACTTAGGTGAAAGGACAGTTGTAAGTGAACCAGCAGATGAAAGAGCTTCTCCCTTCGGATGGCACGATACCGATAATCGTGCAGGGGCAGAATTTCAAACCTTAAGAGGTAACAATGTTATAGCCTACCAGGATACCTCGAATACAGACGAGATTGATCTCGATGGACCCGATGGAGGCGCCAATCTAGTTTTTGACTATGATCTGGATTTAACAGGACGCCCAGAGGATAACCTTGAAGCGGACTTGACTAACCTATTCTATTGGAATAATATCATGCATGATTGGTCTTACCGGTTTGGATTTACGGAAGTGGCAGGCAACTTTCAACAAAACAACTATGGTAAAGGTGGTCGAGAGTCAGATGCTGTATTAGCAGAAAGTCTGGACGGGTCAAGTGTGAATAATGCGAGCTTTTCTGCCCCTCGTGATGGGGCACCTGGAAGGATGCAAATGTTTAAATGGAAAGTAGGGACTGATCTAAATATACTTTCTCCAGAGGGGATCGCAGATGTGTACAGAACTGGAGCCGCAGGATTTGGACCGCTAGTAGAAGAAGACTTGACAGGTGATGTGGTATATATGCTAGATGACAGAGGGGCGGTACGAGATGGATGTGATCAGATCTTAAATGCGGATGAACTCACCGGCAACATCGCTCTTGTGGATAGGGGGCTTTGCAATTTTAGTTTTAAAGTATACCAAGCTCAGGAGGCTGGCGCAGTGGCATGTATAGTCTGTAATAATCTACAGAATGCTCAGCTCATAACCATGGCTGCAGGGGACAATGCAGAAGATGTCACTATACCATCACTCTTCTTGTCAAGAGAGGACTGTGCACTTATAAAGGCCAATCTAGAAGCTGGAGTGCAAGTATCTTTTGGTAGAACACGGGAGCTTTCGTCTTCATTTGATAACGGTGTCGTTGTGCATGAGTATGGTCACGGAATCTCACTAAGATTAGTGGGTGGTCCATCAACTTCTGGATGCCTGCAGAGTGATGAAGAGATGGGCGAAGGATGGAGTGATTTTTTTGCTCTCGTTCTTACACAGATGGAGACGGATGAAGCTGCTTTGCCTCGAGGTATAGCTACCTTTTTACGCGGCGAACCTAGGACGAGTACAGGGATAAGAAGATATCAGTATAGCACAGATATGGAGATAAATCCTCAAGTGCATAGTCATATAAGATATACTACTAGACCCCATGATGTAGGTGAGATATGGGCTGCTGTGCTCTGGGATATGTACTGGAAGTTCATAGATATATATGGTTATGACTCGACTTGGCAAGACCCAACTTCTGGCAATGCTATTGCTGTTCAATTGATCATGGATGGTATGAAGTTGCAAGTTTGTGATGCTACCCTTACGGAGGCTCGAGATGCGATACTTGATGCTGATGAGCTTAATTTTTTGGGTATGCATGGATGTTTGATTTGGGAGGTATTTGCTAGGAGGGGACTTGGCATAGACGCATTTGCTGGAGACTTCATCATCAGGTACGATAACGTGGATGGATTTAAAGTACCTCTCTCATGCAGTGGCTCAGCGACTGTCGATAAGAATATGACCGACCTGATAGAAGTGGGGCAAGTTGTTGATGTATCTCTTCATGTCAGTAATTATGATACCGCTTTCGCAAATGTTTCACTTATAGACAGAATCCCAACGGGCACTGAGATCATAAATATCAGCACCGATGTACAGTGGGAGATCGATGGAGAAGAGATCATCTTCGATATTGGAACATTGGATGTCGGAGATGAATACATGATAACTTATCAGCTGAACACAGAAGGTATGCGTCCAGCAACATCAGCGCACTTCGATAACCTCCAAGGAGAAGATCCATTTATCACTTCAACTAATGAATCAAGACTTCCCGGTTGGGCGCTTATAGCCCAAGAAGATACGACAACACAGATAAGTCTTGCTATAACTAAAGATGCGGTCGGAGGAAATTCCTTTGCAGAGATTGAGCACGTATTTGATGTGACAGAGGATGCGAGTATTTTTTTATTCGATCATTCTCATAACGCGGACCTCGGGATCGATGGAGGAGTAGTAGAATTCTCGGTCGACGGGGGAAATACTTGGGTGCAAGCACCGGCCGAACAGTTTCTTGTTAATCCTCCGGATGACATCATCTCTGATTGCTTTACGAATTGTCCTATACCGGATTATTTCTACCGGAACGAAAGAGAAGCATTTACGGGAGTGAAAGAAAGACTGACTTCAGTGATAGATCTATCTGCATATATCGGAGAGGAGGTAAGGCTTAGGTTTCACTATATCTCCTTGCGCTTCATAGATACAGTTGGTGATATCGCTTGGGAGATACAAGAATTCGAACAACTGGAAAGAAAAGAAATTTCATCACAAGCGTTGCTATCCAGTGGCGATCAGATGATAACTCAAGATGTGGCGTCGACACTTATAAGATCCGACAGAACCATAGATAACATAGAGGAGACTTTCACCGATCGAAGTGGTCTGATCGATATATCTCCTAATCCGGCTTCTGATAGAATCAAGCTCTCCTTCCACCTTGACCAGAAACTAGAGGGAAGTCTACAGATCTACAATACTGACGGGCGCAAGGTATTTGCCCGTGACATAGATCTACCTGCAGGACTTCAATCTACAGATATAGACATATCGTCTTTGCCTGCTGGACTATATATACTTGAAGTGCTTGATCGAAGAGTAAGATATTCTGATACATTTGTCCTCATAGAAGAGTGATCGATGATCTTAGAAGATACGATATCACAGACCATACTTAGACCCACACAGGTTACAATAGATCTAGATGTTATCACTTCTAACCATAGGGCGATCAAGGATCGAGCAGGTAAGGCTAAGATCATGTACATATTAAAAGCCAATGCTTATGGACATGGCTTGGTCCAGATCGCCAGACACCTAGAGTCATGTGGAGTTGAGTATTTGGGGGTAGCATATCTAGAAGAGGGTATCCTGCTAAGGGAAGCAGACGTGACCACCCCTATCTTAGTATTAGGTGGTATCATAGGTGACCAGATACCTGCATTTATAAAGTATGATCTTACGATCACTGCTTCTTCGATCGAAAAACTCGAACAGATAGAGTCAGCGGCTAAAGAGCTCGGCAAGAAAGCTGTAGCTCACCTAAAAGTAGACACTGGCATGGAGCGTATCGGTATGCACTACTATAGCGCGAAGAGCCTTCTTGAGGCCGCTGATAGATGTGAGTATACGGATATAGAAGGTATCTATACTCATCTCGCCAATGCTGATGAAGAAGACCAAGCCTACACTCAAGTCCAACTTGATAGATTTGAGGAAGTACTTCGGCACTATAGTGGTCGATCAGATAAACCGATGGTTCATATCGCTAATAGTGGTGGTTTTTTGCAGGTAGAAAAAGCCATCTCAGATATGGTGAGAATAGGGCTGCTACTTTATGGCGTTTACCCGTCTAGACATTTGCGACCTTTGATCGATGTGCGACCAGCACTTTCATGGACTACGAGAGTCGTATATTTTAAAGTAGTCAAACCGGGGCATCCAGTAAGTTATGGAAGTACTTGGGAAAGCGACCAAAATACAAGGGTAGTTACTCTGCCAGTGGGATATGGGGATGGATATTTCAGATCTATGAGTAATAAAGCTAGAGTACTCATAAGAGGGCAAGAGTTTGAACAAGTAGGACACATATGCATGGATCAAACTATGATCAACATAGGTGATGGTACCGCATATAATGGTGACGAAGTAGTCTTGCTTGGTCAACAAGGAAATCGATCTATATCAGTAGAAGACCTAGCAGAATGGGCAGGCACCATAGCTTACGAAATTCTGACTAGTATCAATACTCGGGTACCTAGAATATATAGGAGAAAACCAGATCTATTATCTTAGGGTCGCTGTGTGTTTTATGTTAAGGAGATATATTAAGTTATGAGAGCGCTTGTGATAAGTGGAGGAGGTAGTAAAGGTGCCTTTGGCGGAGGTGTAACAGAATATCTCTTGGAGGAAAAGAAGAGAGAGTACGACATCTTCGCAGGATGTAGTACAGGAAGTCTCCTTGTCCCTCATATGGCGCTGGGTAACATAGATAATATCCGAGAAATATATACTAGTGTTCGACAAAAGGATATCTACAACATAAGTCCCTTTGTGATCAAAAAAGGAGAGAGCGGTGTATTTACTAAGATCAATCACCGCAATATCCTTCAGATGTTTTTGAAAGGAAAAAAGACTTTCGGAGAGCATAAAAACCTCCTTAAGACTATCCGAAAATCATTCTCGCGTGAAGACTTCGAAAAGCTAAAAAAGAGCGGAAAGAAAGTTTTAGTATCAGTTTCTAACCTTTCGCTCAATATCGTAGAATATAAATATGCACTAGATCATAGTTATGAGGACTTTACAGAGTGGATGTGGGCATCTACTAGTTTCGTACCGTTCATGGGTATCGTACAAAAAGATGGATATGAATATGCTGATGGAGGGTTTGGTAGCTTAATACCGATAGAGGAGGCTATCAATGCCGGCGCAACGGAGGTCGATGTGATAGTACTGAACCCCAGATATAGTATGCCTAATAAGTCAAAGACCAATAACGCTTTTGATGTATTGCTCAATGCCATGGACTTTATGCATAAGAGGATCTCTCGCAATGACCTCTATATCGGACATCTCCAAAGCGTGTATGATTCTTCAGTCCACGTTAATTTTATCTTTACCCCTAGGGTTCTCACTGAGCACTCATTTTTATTTATTCCTGAGCAGATGCGTGCATGGTGGGAAGAAGGCAAGGAATATGCCGCTGAACTAGATAAAAGGGGGGAGTTAGATTAAGTCTTGTCCTTTACATTTCGATAAAAAGTGGCATAGACTTGGTTCTATTTAGTCTAATATACCACTGGATATGTTGAACTACGCACAGACTTCTATCGAATCAAAAAAATCTATCCTCGCTTTATTATTTAAACTGATGGGAGCAGATAATGATGAGCACCCTAAGGAATTAATGTACATCATGCACATCAGTGATCGTCTTGGTTTAACAGATGATGATCTTAAAGATGTTAGTTTTAGAATGGATGAGTACAAACTCATACCTCCACAAGAAGAAGCAGATAGAATTAAGGTATTGTACTATTTGCTTTTTTTGATGAAGGCTGATGGGGTAGTACAACCAGAAGAAGAGGAATTTATCGCGAGATTTGGCATGAAACTAGGATTCAGACCAGATATGGTCCATGACCTGATCCAAGTACTAAAGAAGTATTTAGACAGTCCAGTCCCACCTGAGGAGTTATTTGATAAAATAAAGACTTATCTTAATTAACCCGTAGTTTCAACAGCTAAGTTCACTTTACATACTTCTGATGTTAGATCCAATACAGACTCCAGATCAATCTAAAAGGGCGATCATAGCTCTTCTCTTTAAGTTGATGGGATCGGATAGAGACGAGAATCTCAAGGAACTCGGATATGTCATGCATGTAGGCATGCAACTGGGTCTTGATGATGATGACCTTAAAGAAATTAAGATTAATAAAGATCAGTATTACCTCCAACCGCCTATCGAAGAAAGAGACAGGGTAACTATACTGTATTATCTATTGTTCTTCATGAAAGCTGATGGTCAGATCAGATCAGAAGAAGAGGAGATGGTCCGTCACTTTAGTGTTAAGTTAGGATTCAGACCTGAGATGACGTCAGACCTAATCTCAGTACTTAAAAATCACTTAGATACGGACGTACCTCCTGAAGATATGCTAACGAAGATTAGAGCGTATCTGAACTAACTGAGACGCCTTACATTAGCTTCTCACGCGCTGTCCATCGACCGTTTCCTTCTTATACTTTGTTTTGCCAGCTCTTTTGATATCTACCATAAGAGCAGCATAAGCACTATCAGAGTTCGTCATCCAGGTTTTTCCACCATAAGTGATTTCACCGTTTCGTCGGTTCCATTTTTTGGCTAGTAAGACGAATTTTCCATTGGCCTTTGAATTTGGACCGAACATCAGAAACTCGCTATTTCCGTTATCGAAGGAGATGGCAAATCGATCTTCTTTTGGAGACATCACAAAGACACCAGGAGTGCCACTCTTTATGATGACTTCTTCAACTTGCCTATCATTTTCTACGAGGATCTTTCCATCACTTATGCGAGTTCCATCATCATTGCCTCCTCTATACAAGACGATATCTTGTGATACATAGAATTGTATAGACTTCAGTTCTTGATCGGACCAGCGATATTCATCATAAAGATCCTCTGTGAAGTATTGCAGATTCTTACCACATGATGAGAAAGTGAGTAGTGCGAGAAAGGATATTACCAGGACTTTCATAGAGTTGATCATTTGGTGATAACTCAATGATACATTATACAGAGTAATCACGCAGCTTTCTTAAAAGCACATTAACTATTTTGTACGCATTATGTGCAAGATTAACGCTCTATTAAGCTATGTATAAGACCATTAAGACTTTGTTATTTGCTGTATTGAGTTTGTGCTGTTCTAATATTCAAACACAAAATATAGCTGAACTCCTTGGATACCCATCGGATTCAAAACTACTCATCATGCACGCCGATGATCTAGGTGTCACCCACTCGGTTAATGCTGCTTCTATAGAGGCTTTTGAGAAGGGAGGTATCTCGAGTAGTAGTATCATGGTACCATGTCCATGGTTTTCAGAGATCGCAAAGTATGCACGTGAGCATCCAGAATATTGCTGGGGATTACACTTGACACTTACATCAGAGTGGAAATACTATAAATGGGATGGCGTATCCTCATCTGATAAAATCCCTTCCCTGCTAAATGAAGCAGGTGTGATGTATGATAAAGTCATAGATGTAGTATCCCATGCAAGTCTAGATGAGGTGGAGGCTGAGATACGTGCCCAGATCGATAAAGCTCTTTCTTCAGGTATCCCAGTATCTCATCTCGATAGTCATATGGGTACCTTGTTTGCCACACCTGAACTATTTGCCATATATGTCAAACTAGGTAAGGAGTATGATCTACCGATTATGGTCCCTGGACCAAGGATACCTCCTTCATGGGAATTAGAGTCGATGGCTGGTGAGGTGCATTATCCTCTCGACAAATTAATTATGATGGGCCAGATGGTTCCAGACTGGCGGAGTATGTACGACAGTATGATAGACCAGATCGTACCTGGACTGAATGAGATCATAGTACATCTCGGATATGATGACGCTGAGATGCAAGCAGTGATGGTAGATCATCCTGACTTTGGCGCAGAATGGAGACAAAAAGACCTTGACTATGTCCTGAGTGATCATTATCGAGAAAAACTGAAAGAACACGATATACACATTGTGACTTGGCGAGAGATTAGAAAAGTATTGATGGAAAGTAAAACAGACTAATATGAAAATTACATCATGGAATGTCAACGGCATTAGAGCTGCTGTAAAAAAAGATTTTATAAAAGAATTCAAAAAAACAAAGGCAGATATCTACTGTCTTCAAGAGACAAAAGCTCAGGATGATCAGACACTAGAAGCTCTTGCTGATATAAAAGGATATCATATCAATGCTCATCAGGCTGTAAAAAAGGGATATTCTGGTGTTACTATACTATCTAAGGAAGAGCCAATCAAAGTAACTAGAGGTATAGGCAAAGACGAGCACGATCAGGAAGGAAGAGTAATATGCTGCGAATTCGATGACTTCCAGATGGTCAATGTCTATGTACCTAACTCGGGGAGTGGTTTAAAACGAATTGACTACCGAGCGACATGGGACAAGGCATTTGCTTCTTACTTGAAGAAAATAAAAAAGAAAAAACCCGTGATTGTCACTGGGGATTTTAATGTAGCACATCAGCCCATAGATTTGGCTCGACCAAAGCCAAATTATAATAAGACTTCGGGATATACTCAGATCGAGATAGATGGTATGGATGGACTACTCAAGGCAGGCTATATCGACGCCTATAGATCGCTATATCCAGAGAAAGTAGAATACACTTTCTGGAGTGTGCGATTTGGCGCTAGAGCTAAAAATGTAGGTTGGAGGATCGACTACTTCCTAGTTGATAAGAACATGCATGACCAAATCAAGGATGTCAAAATCGATACAAATGTCATGGGATCTGATCATTGTCCTGTGCATTTATGGTTGAAGTAAGATGAGAAACTTCCTTCTCATGTGTTTTGTCGGTCTTGTCACTTTTCTAAGTGGTCAAGAAGATCCTTACTATGATATGTCGATTAAAATCGATTCGCTCATTCAGATAGGACTGGACTCTCATGCCTACCCAGGAGCTCAAGTCTTAGTCAGATACAGAGACTCTATCATATATCATAATGCGTGGGGGCATCACACATACGATGATATAAGAGAAGTTCAGATCGACGACATCTATGACCTCGCTTCGATAACTAAAGTGAGCACAGGTCTTCCTATACTCATGCAACTTTACGGTGAGGGAAAGCTCAATCTTGATGCTCCCCTTACGGAACTGATATCAGGCTTCAACAACAGTGATAAACGATACATCACACTAAGAGCTGCACTTGCACATCAGTCCGGACTGATACCTTATATCGTCTACTGGCTAGATACAGTCAAAGAAAACGGACAGCTTCGGAAGAGGTTTTATCGCAACTCATACAGTAAGAGATTTCCTATTAAGATTACAGATCGTATGTACTTGCGAAAAAACTTTTACAAGAAGATGAAGAAAGCCATCAACAAGTCGGAAGTGCGAACAGTCAAGCAGTACGAATACTCGGGCCTAATCTTTCTACTGCTTCCCGAGCTGATTGAAGACATCGTCCAAGAGGATTTGAAGAACTATCTCTATCGTAAGATTTATGGCCCGATCGGAGCTCACGAGCTGTTTTATCATCCGCTTGAGCAAGTACAGAAAGACCGTATAGTACCTACAGAGTATGATAGCAGTTGGAGAAAGCAACTTGTACATGGTACAGTACATGATGAAGCCGCTGCCATGCTAAGGGGCATCTCTTGCAATGCAGGACTTTTTGGATCTGCAGAGAGTCTTTCTATATTATTTCAACTGTATCTCAACCGTGGGAAGTGGGATGGTGATCAAATCATCTCAGGGGAAGCTGTGGATGCATTCACCAGACAAGCTTATCCTCATAACAGAAGAGGACTTGGGTTTGATAGACCTCTAGAAAAGTTCGATGCTGATCTTTCTTCTGTAGCAGAGAGTGCAAGTGCGAAAAGTTTTGGACACACGGGATTCACCGGTACTTTGGCTTGGGCTGATCCTACACACGACCTTATCTACATCTTTTTATCTAATAGGGTATATCCCAGTAGGCATCATCGACAGCTTTATGACCTTTCTATTCGGCCAAAGATCCAGCAGGTGGTATATGATTACTTGATGAAGATTAGAGCTGAGTAACCTCTACTGCCCCCGTCGTACTGTCTAGTAGCGGAAAAGTCCTCGGTAGAACTTCTAACGAGTGGATCTGTCGCGTTTCCATAAAGTCAAAGTATGAACCATCGATAGAAAGTGCATCGAGAATATCGAAGTTAATCTGTAAGTTCTCACGACTATCCGAGATGTCGATCGGGACACTTACCCTTACCGGCCTGAAAGCATCATTAGACCCCATATGAAGTGCGACGCTTGTATCAGTCTCACCGTCGCCGTCTTCATCCATCTGTCCTTCGATTTTATGAAAAACGTAGCTTTCCCATCCTGCCCAGTACTCGCTGTTATTGCCGAGTGGGGTAGTAGGATCGTAGTCTACAGGTGAAGTAGTATTGACATTAGCGGGCACACCGATATTGAAGGAGATCCCATCATATTGTCTTTTTGGCACTTCCGTAAATGATAACCGCTGCCCAGTCTGAGCTGCCGATAGATCTACAGCATCTCTTAGTAAGTCTACAAATGCTACATCTGCCAACTTAACAGATCCTTCTGAGCTGGTCAATGTAATATCTGATATATACATGCTGTACTTAGTGAAAAATACAGTGTAGTTAAGAGGATAGTCTTTATCCTCAAATGAAACCAGAGGTTCATCGTCATAAGTCAGTGTAAAATCAAGATCAAGAGCACTTGATTCATCTGTGTTTGTGCAAGAACCGAATGCTAACACTATCCCTGCAAATACAAGTAGTACAAAAAGGTTATTCAGGTTCATATGTAAAACTTATTTTCTTAGAATTCAGAGAGTAAATCTCTTTTTCATCATTAGTATAAACGTTTACAATGTTCGTTTGGTCATTATAAATATCGGTTAATAGCTCGAATCCTACCTCTAATTTATCGGATATAGGACCTTTCGTATAAGTATGTAGTGTAATCCAGATGGCATCGCCTCTAGAAGAAGAAATGTCGTCCAACTCCAGAGTTAATAATTCTCCATCAAGCTTGAGCTGTATAGTAGACTTTATGTAGTCCGATATGAGTTCTTGAGCGGAGGTATAGTTATCAGGTAGCGGCTGACCAGGAGTAAGTCCTACTGCGATCTGAAGATCATCTATAAAGGTTTTGATCGTTACTTCCATCCCACTCTCTTCCACTCTTATGTCGCATATACCCACATGTATATCATGGACCGTCTCAAATCCAAGGGTACTATATATGAAGACTAATAATGTAAGCATGGAAGTTCAGAACGATCCTAGATCTAAAAAGATTATGATGGCGAACTATCTAAGTTCGCCATCCCTTCATATACTTTACGATATCTTCAGAAATCTCTTCTAGCGCTTCATCAATCATATCGAAGTCCGACGGAAATGGACTCAATGTCAGATCTGTTCTTTTTCGAGTTTCTGATGATAATGCTCTTCTATCACCTCGTAGTGTACAAGCTTCGCTTGAGAAAACAATGTTATGACCAAAGTCTTCACTAGAGATAACCTCTCCTGCCTCATAGTCGCTCAAGATCACTCTTGCTCGTAGCGATGCTTCTTTAGATCTAGTTATATCCGAAAGGGTGGCTCTAACTATTTCTATCTCCTTATACTTTATCTCGTTGCCCAAGGAGTCGAGCAAGATCTCTCCGTCATCATCTCTTTCAGTCACCCATCGCTCTAGCTCTTTTGATTCGCGAAATGTTCTTACATCTTCTTGTTCAGGAGATATAAATACGTTAGTGATAGCTAGTTCGCCGACTAAGTCATACCTGATGTCATCTCTAGGAGTAAAGTGAAATTGTGTCCATAACCTATCGAGTTTATCACGATACCTTAGAAGCTTATAACCGAGTTCTCGGTCCACATCTTGATATGGAGTATGCACGAGTATGTATGTGATACCTAGTTCGAAGCTTCGCTCCAGCTGCTCTTGTACATCTCGATAAGCCGTAAAGTATGCCCCTATTCGATCGAAACTGTCATAGGCTAGTCGAGCCAATTTCTTATCACCAGAGTGTATAGATGCAGCTAGGTACTCTTCACCTAAATTGTAAAAGTATGCTGCAGCGCCATCTTTAGCAGTCTCTATCATTGGTCTCGTATCGATGAGCTCAAAATCTCCTACATAGTTCTCTTTGCTTATCAGTGGAAGGAATGGACGAACGCGATTTTGTCTGGTGTCTATCTGTGCGAGATAGTCATACATACGTACCCAAGCCGCACCATCACCGCTCTCGGCTGCATCATGAAGATGTTCGACCTGATTAAGGTCATATGCATTGACCTTGTAGAAGGCTTCTTCCAGAGCCTGGATATGCTTAGTTTTTTTGTTTTTCTTACCAGCCAGCTTTTTAGTTGCTAATACAATGGCATCGTCGTATCTGCCCTGGTCGACAAGCTTATCGATAGATCGGCAGCTTGATATGATAAGTAATGCTGTGATAAGTAAGGTAGGGTAAAGAGTTTTCATAGCAGTGTGATTTAGTTATGGAGAAGACGTAATCCATCTTATCTGATGGAGGAATTATTGCCCTTTTAAGTCTACTTTAACCAGTAAAACTTGAGAATTTTTCTTTTCTCATTGACTATACTGGATCATGTACTTTGGAGAAACTGAGAGTTCAGGACATATCGATATCAGCAAGGTCAGGTATGACCGTATTTCACAGACGACTGTTCCAGCTGCACTTGTGATCCCACAGAAAGGGTAAACTGAAGAGTTGACAGGGCCGGTATGTAAACCATAGACCCGTCGATTTTATATTAGGAAAGACAAAATAGAGGTAACCCTGACTACATCTTATCCATAGCCTGGACAAGGTATGTCAGCATAAATGGTAAGCCTGCCCAAAACCACTCATTAGCAAAGATGAGTAAGGCTAATGTGACAGCGGCGGAGATACCGAAGTAGATCCAGTATTTGCTTTTAGAATTAGTAGAAGTGGACTCCATGATAACGACATCTTTTTGCGCTAGCAAAAGTATGACATTTTAGATCAGATTAGTGACTTGCTGTCACCATTTTCTGTTTAGACAGGATGTGATTAACGATGACACTTGCATGATGGCGGGTGTTCTCGATAAAGAGTTTACTTGTTTGTAGGCCTGCATTGACTACACCGGCTACATACATGCCTTGGCTGGCGGTTTCGAAGGTGTTTTCATCAAAATCAGGGGCTCGACTTTCGTCATCAGTAAGTGGCACTTTTAGTTTTTCTAAGAGCTCATAATCTGGCGTATAACCAGTCATAGCTAATACAAAGTCATTCTCTACTGTGACTATGTCGCCTTCAGAAGTTTTTATGTCCACTTCCGTTTCTCTGATGGCTACTACTTCTGACCGAAAGTAAGCTTTGATGGATCCTTCTTTGATACGATTTTTGATATTAGGTAGAATCCAGTACTTCACTCTTTTACTAACACTAGGCCCTCTTA
>CAYYBR010000036.1:0-22832 GCA_964470035.1 uncultured Saprospiraceae bacterium | reverse complement strand
GGCTAACCACTGGCAATATCCCTCTTTCGGATAAATGGGGGATGCGCATAGGCAATCTGTCTTACGACCTTAGGAGCAACCAATTTGTATACCCATCATTCACTTTGATCAGAGAGCTACATTGCTGGAATATGAGAATCTCTTGGCAACCCCAGAGAAATACCTATACTTTCTTCATAGGAGTGTCAGCTTCGCCATTTGGACAGTACTTGAAATATGAAACTGGTAGAAATAGATTTCAAGGGATTAATAGCTTCTAGTCGAAATCAGCGTTTTTGGCTTTCTCTAGAGCACCAAAAAAAGTTTTCATAGGCATCTTGCCTAATATGCCCACTACCATGGCTCCATCATCAGTATTGATATCAAGAACTATCTCTCGGATATAGCCATCTTCTTCTTTAGCAAGAACACCGATATCATTACCATCTACCCTCGCTACGAGGTAGTTACTGTATCGTTCACTAGTGGCATAGTCTAAGAACGAATTCATCTGCACACCATCTTCATCACTATCTATCAGAACACGGACCCTCTTCATGCCTTCAGTGAAATACTTTACTTCTTTCTTTTCATCAGCGGGTATGGCTACCATCGCGGCCCATTTGGGGAATGAAAAGGCTATATCACTGTGCTTTTTGTTTTGTTTATAAAATTTGTTGAAAGTCTGGTTGCTTGCACAAGAGGAGAAAGAGATGATGATACAGACGAGGAGGATAGTCCGATTAGTTGATGAAAGAAGCATGCCGATAGTTTTGTTTACAGTCTCGTTACAAGAAGACGGAAAATATAACTCAAATGTTACGTGCTACTAACTTTTAGGAAGAAATGATGCAGTTCTAGAGAGTCAATAAAAAAAGGGAAGAGCTATACGCTCTTCCCTTCTGTCAGAACTACGTCTGATTGTTATCGTGATATCTTTCTTTAAAAGGCAAGTTGAACACTCAGATCAAAATCATCATGGATTAATTTGTCACCAAGGTTATCGAAGAATTTGCCTGATCCATACTTTACATCATATACTGTTCTGTCTACAGTGATATCAGCACTAGCTCCCGCAGGTTCTAGATTAGCTAAGAATGAGACTGGAGCTGTTTTCCCTTTTATAGTGAGGTCTGCAGTAACTGCGTAAGCCCCTTCGGCCATGCCAACTTCTGTGATAGTAAGTTGAGCCGTTGGATAAGTTTCTACACTGAAGAAATCGTCTGACTTTAAGTGTCCAAGAAGTTTTCCTGCTGTACCACCTTGTAAGTCTGTTGACGCTAGGGATGTCATATCAATTGTGAAAGACCCACCTGTTAACTTGCCATCTTCAAACTTTAGCGAGCCATCCTTGAGATGTAATGTGCCAGTATGTTTGCCAGTCACTTTTGACCCTGTCCAATTGATTACACTATTTTCAAGATCAATTGATTTCATCATTTGTGCTTGAGTGTCTGTTGCGACGAATACTATGAAAGCAAGTGCTATTAATCGTATCATGTGTTTTTATTTTGAATAAATTGAATGCAGACCAAACGGCATCATCTTTTAGCTTGTTCAGAGTTTTTTATTAAAAGAGTGTTAAGATTTAGTTGGATGTTGTTTGGATAACTCTTCGAGACATGTTTTCGATTCATATGAAGGACTTCCTAAGACATATATATCGCATAGTTAATCCCAAGTTTCAGACTGTTTCTCTGGACTATCCCGTAAAGACAAAGCCACGATATCCTATGCATGCTCCCCATAAAGTGCTTAGTGAATTAGTTACTAGAAATCAAGAAACTTATGAATCTCATCTCAGGCGAGTAGTTGCTAATATGAGTCATCTTGAAAGTCTTCAAGCTAATCTCTCTGACACAGATTTCACATGGCGCAATGACTACCTTCCTGCCTGGGATGCAGTCATGTTACATACGATGATCGGTCATTATGAGCCCAGTGCATACCTTGAAGTAGGAAGTGGTTATAGCACCTTGGTCGCTAGCCAGGCGATTGCTGACTTTGGTTTAGAGACCACTCTTACAAGTATGGATCCTAGCCCACGAGCTTCAATAGAAAAGTATTGTGATCACCTTGTTAGAAAGCGTCTAGAGGATATCGACTTGGGCCTCTTTTCTGCCTTATATGTTGGAGATATACTATTCATAGATAACTCACACCGTCTTCTTCCTAATAGCGATGTTACTGTATTCTTTCTTGATATCCTACCTAAGATAAAGCCTGGTGTCATCATTCATCTCCATGATATCTATCTACCGTATGATTATCCGCAGGAGATGTGTGATCGCATGTACAGCGAGCAATATGCTCTATCTATCGCATTGCTGAGTAATCCAGATAAGTTTGAGATATTGATGCCTTCTTATTTTGTTAGTCAGGATAATTCGCTTTCGCAAATACTTGACCCCATATGGCAACTAGATTCGATAAAATCTCCAGAAAGTCATGGTGGGTCATTTTGGTTCAGAAAACGTGAGAATGCATAGAACTCCATCAGTCAAGTGTTATCTTCGGGAGATGAAATACTTATTATGTTCATGGGGTAAGAGTATAGGAGTTCCAGCTTTTGTCTTTTTAGTTTTTACGATCATAAGCTGTTCGTCAGGCACGGAAGCACCTCCGCCCTCAACTACACCCACCCCAGTAACTCCAGTAACACCAACTCCTCCTCCAGTACGGACTGATTTTTCAGGTACGATAAGGGATTTAACTTCATTCGAATTACTTGACGAGATGGGAGTAGGATGGAATCTTGGCAATAGCTTTGATGTCATCTCCAGCGACAAGACTGCGTGGGGCAATCCTCTGCCTACAAGTGGACAAATCTCATTGGTAAAACAGATGGGATTTGGAACATTGAGGATTCCTATAACCTGGGGATTCAATCAGAGTGAGTTCTTCCCATATACTATAGAAAGCGCATACTTAGATCGTGTACAAGAAGTAATTAATCTCGGTCTCCAACAGCAGATGCATGTGATTATCAATATACATCACGATGATGACTGGCTGCGGCCAACATTAGATGATGCCGAGGTTGCTACTGATAGATTAGCATCTTTATGGACACAGGTAGCAGAGAGATTTCAGTCATATGGCGACTCCTTGATCTTTGAGAGTATCAATGAACCTCGACTAGTAGGATCTCCTGAAGAATGGACAGGAGGAACAGAAGAAGGTAGAAGTGTGCTTAATGGCTTTCACCAGACTTCAGTAGATGCGATCAGAGGGACTGGAGGCAATAATGAAAGAAGGCATATCATGATTTCGACATATGCCGCTAGTACCGTCCCAGAAGCCATGGATGCCTTGGTTATACCTAATGACGATCCTAATATCTTTATCTCCTTACATAGTTATTTCCCTTGGGAGTTTGCGGGTCTAGAAGGAGGAACATCGGAGTGGGGTAGTGAGACTGATAGAAGTGCTCTTGCTGCTGAACTTGATAAGATCAGAGAGAAGTGGATTGTCCAAGAGAATCGTCCTGTGGTATTAGGAGAGTGGGGTACGATTAACAAGAACAACGTAGAAGAGCGGTTAGAATATGTCCAATACTATGCAAGCGAAGCTGCAGAGCGGGGCCTTCTTACTATTGTCTGGGATGACGGAGGTAACTTTGGTATGCTCGATAGAAGTGGCTTGGTATGGAGATTTCCTCAACTAGCACGTGGTATAGTCGAGTCCTCACAATAGATCTCACTAGGCCTTTTATCCATCTGCGCTTAATATCTTTTGTAGAGATCTTATGATCTTCTTATCTCCGACGATAAGAGAAGATCGCTGATGAAGCTTGCTAGGTTTTATATCTAAGATGGGTGTACCACTATCGTCTATAGCGTCTCCACCTGCTGCTCTTATGATATTAGCGACAACATTGCACTCATATAACAATCGGAGTTTTCCTTTTGGATAGTTCTTGTCTCCTCCAAGCATGCTAGGATAAAAGTAGACACCACCTGTTGTTAGTATGCGATGGATGTCACCGGCAAGAGAACCAGAGTATCGGAATCCGTATGTTCCTGAATTTTTCTTTAACCACTGACTGAGTGCCGGTTTATAGTTTTCGAGATAGCTCGTGTTATATGAAAGATTAAATTTCTTCTTATCCGATGGCAGCATGACCTTCTCCGGTCTGATATAGGTTCCTCCAGAGCTTTTTAAAAATCTCCAGCAGCCCGCGTCATTCAAATAGAAGGTGAAGTTACCTGAAGGTATCATGAATATGCCTGAAGCAATATATTCGCGACCATATCTCAATCTCTTCGTCTCTTTACCTGTCAGGTTCTTTTTAGAGATGCCAAATAAGATTCCAACAGGCAGGTTGTGTTTTACATTGGACGATCCATCGATGGGGTCATAGTATACGAAGTATCTACCCTTAGGGTTGAGGTTGACTTTTTTTTCTCGTTCCTCAGATACCACTTGTATGACTTGCTTGGACCCTTTGAGATAATGTAGAAAGATGTTATCGGCGAGCACGTCGACCTTAGTAACATCTTCGCCTTGGACATTCATTTCTCCGACATAAGAAAGATTGTTGTCTATGGCGGCCTTAGTATACAGATCTTGTATGGCTTTAGATGCCGATATTATCGACTCCATTAAGATTAAAAAATTCAAGGTACGCTTGTGCTTAAGTTGATGCTGCAGTAAGAACTGCATAAAAGTTTCTTCTATCATAGGGCTATGGTCAGTTTTTGAGTTGGAACTTTTTATTGAGCTGGTAGACGACCGCTTTCATGTCTTTTTGAAGCTCCGCTTCAAAAGTCATCATTTTCTTGGTCCTTGGATGAGGAAGAATAAGTTGATGGGCATGAAGAGAAGATCTAGAAAGAAGTGGTCTTTCTTCTTGATCGCGATTGTATTTTACTTTTTTTAGTGACGACAGATAAAAGGCATCACTTATGCCATATTTTTTATCAACCATAAGTGGAGCTCCGATATGCTTCATATGTACTCTTATCTGATGGGTTCTGCCTGTCATAATCGCTATCTTAAGAAGGGCATATCTCTGCCAAGATGCTATGACTTCATAAGACGTATGCGCTGACTTTCCATTTACGGAAGTGATATACTGGCCTTTTTTCTGAGGATTTTCTTTTAGGGAGGCAGTAATTGTACCCGATGATTCTCGAGGATGTAGAGTTAACGCAAGATAGTTTTTCTTCACTTGACCCTCCTCCCACGATGTAGATAGCGAGCTATGTGCAGCGCTGTTTTTTGCAAAAATCATGATACCAGAAGTTTCTTTATCAAGTCTATGTACTACATAGACCTCTTCACTTACCTTGGCTAAAAGATCTCTTAGGTTTGGCAATGTAGGATCAAATCTGTCAGGTATGCTAAGCACATGTGGGCGCTTATTAATCACTACTATATCTTCATCTTCATATGTGATCTTAAAGGCTTTTTTCATCTATAGATCTTGATACTTCTTTTTACCAAGTAGATAATATGAGATAGGGAGGCACTTGATTTTAGTTGGTGATTTTTGAGGCTCATTGATGGCATATCGATTAACAAAGTAGTTGATATGCCTTCGTTTATTACTCACCGAAGAGATTCCTCCAAGCCCTGAGATGATTGCTTTCAGTATAGATGTGACATGAGCCAACTTCCCTTTTACCAAGAATGATAGAGCATACATCAAGTCGATCACTACCTTACTTGGGATGATACCTATGAGGGCAGTCGCCGACCTGTTTTTTAAGGCCATCCAGTAATTGTTACGCACATTGAGAAAGGACTTGCGAGGACTGTCATAGTCTAGCGTGCCACCGCCAACATGATAAACTAGTGAGCTTGGCTCACACATAATCTTATAACCAGCACGTCGGAGTCGATAGCACAGATCTATCTCTTCCATATGTGCGAAGAAGTCTTTATCAAACCCACCAGCATTCTTGAAAAGTTCTGTACGCATAACCATGGCGGCACCACTCGACCAATCCACTTCTACAGGAGTGTCATATTGCCCATGGTCTTTTTCTACCGTGTTCATGATACGTCCGCGGCAATAAGGATATCCCAGCACATCCAAAAATCCTCCAGCAGCTCCTGCATATTCAAATTCATCTGGAGTATGAACACTTCTGACTTTAGGTTGCACTGCTCCGATCATGGGATCATCTTCCATGAGTGAGATGATTGGATCTAACCACCCTTGAGTAACCATTATGTCACTATTGACGATAGCTACATACTTGCTACTGATATAGTTTATGGCATGATTGTATCCGCCAGCAAAGCCTGTGTTTTCCTTTAGCTGTATGATGTCTACATCGCGGTGTTCTGACGCTACACTTACAGAGTTATCAGTAGAAGCATTATCAAAAACCTGAACGATATGTGATCCACTTGATTGGTGGGTTGGCAGGTATTCCTTTAGATACTTTTGCCCGTTATAATTTAAGATAGCCGTCGTTATGAGGGCGCTCTTCTTTTTTTTTAGAAAGTGATGTTCTATTGCAGTTTTGTCTGCAGCTATGTTGTATTTTAATTCTTCTACAGAATCAAACTTCTTATCACCTCGATATCGCTTTTCTGGTCGTATGATAATCTCCTGATCGTATAAAGGATCACTAAGTTGAGCGAAGAGGTTCATCTCTATGACCACATTATTCAGCGACTGTAATGTAGGACTAGTGCCGATGTAGAGCATGCCTTCATATGCTACTCCTTCGCATACAGCCGTAGCGGCATACGTCCCCGGCGCCGGTATCAACTTAGCCTTTTCGTGGAGATCACAATTAGCAGTGGGATAGCCTAGGTTGCCAGCGATCTGACTACCCTTATTCACTATGCCAGTGAGTTCATATCCGTATCCTAGTAATTTGTTCGCTATGTGGATATCTCCAGCAAGGAGGTGGTTTCGGATTTTTGTTGAACTCACCTTTAAGTCATCGACATCTTGTCGAGTGATTTCTTCTACCGTCAGATCTCCTTTGTCCTCATAAGTCTTCAACAAGTGAATATCCCCCTCTCGGTTCAAGCCGAACTTGTGATCATATCCGATGATGATATGATCTACATTCAGTTTTTTGATGAGGATATTTTCTACATAGTAGTAGGGATTAATCTGTGAAAACTCAACAGTGAATGGCACGATCACTAGGTGGTTTAGGCCGGTTGCTTGAAGTTGGGTGATTTTTTCATCCATTGAGGTGAGTAACCGGATCTCATTATCACTTGGATAAACGACCTGTCTTGGATGTGGATCAAAAGTCAAGATGATACTCTCACCGTCGATTTCTTTTGCTTTTTCTATAACACGATCTATGATCGCCCGATGACCTTGATGTACACCGTCGTAAACACCTATCGATATTACTGAATTCTGAAATTTAGGAAGATGATCTAGCCCGCGATGAACCTGCACAAAACCACTATCTGTTATGTATGCAAAAAAACAATATATATCTGAGATATATCACAATCTCATAGACTAACTATCAGTATTAGCCTTGCCATCTGCAAACATCTCACTCCAGCCTGCCTGCATTTCCAATAAATTATGATCTATCTCTTTTTGGACAGCGGCAAGTAGTTCATTGGTATTATTGTTTTTGATCGGTGAGCCGATATAGAGTTTCACATGAGTAGACCATGCACCTATCTGCCCATATATTTGCTTGGTCATAGTCTCAGCTAACCAGTAGTCTTTCTCTTTGGGATACTCGATAGCCATAGGGATAACAGGGATATTGTTATTCGCCGCGATACCAAATGTCCCTACCTTAAATTCTCCTGTAGTCTGTGTTGTGACGGTAGTTCCTTCTGCATAGACGAGCACATTGTGTCCTTCTTTGAGAAGCTCTTCGGTTTTCTGTCTCGCAGCATACCTGCTTTTTAGTTTTTCACGCTTGACAAAAATGATACCCGTTAACTTCGCACCCTGACTGATGATAGGAAGATTGGCGACTTCAGCTTTGGCGATGACAAATGCATCGATATAAGCGAATTGTATAACAGGATCGAGTAGTGTCCGGTGATTACTGATGACTAGACCCGATTGAGACGGTACTTCTCCGACGACGACATCGATCTTTATGCCTAGTATCTTAAGAGCATTTCTTGCCCATATGCGTCGATGCTTGAATTTCACCCTGACCGACGCGCCATTGATCCAACCATCGATGATCAGAAAACTTATTTGGATGATCGTGTATACTGCCAGAGTTATCACTCTGACGCTGCCAAGTATGTACTTCATACTTACGTAAATGTAATCTTTAGCTCATTATGTAGATAATTACTGCACTTTATCTATTATAACTTCTAGAATTAATCCGATTTTGTCCACTTATGAAAAGAAGATGGTGGAAGGAATCTGTGATATACCAGATTTATCCTAGGAGTTTTAAAGATAGTAATGGGGATGGCATCGGCGATCTACGCGGTATCATAGAAAAGGTGGATTATCTCTCTTCCCTAAAAGTGGATGTCATCTGGATGGGCCCGATATATCCGTCACCCAATGACGACAACGGTTATGATATCAGCAACTACTATGACGTGCACCCTGAGTTTGGGACATTGGATGATCTACTCGAGTTGATATCCTTGTTGCATGATCGCGGTATAAAGCTGATCATGGATATAGTGGTTAATCATACGAGTGATGAGCATCCTTGGTTTTTGTCCTCAAAAGAGGGACCTGGCTCGCAGAAGCGAGACTATTATATATGGAAACCCCCTTCAGAAGATGGAGGTCCACCTAACAACTGGAAGTCTTTCTTTGGCGGGAGTGCTTGGGAGTTTGACGAGAATAGTGGGGAGTACTATCTGCACCTCTTTAGTAAGAAGCAACCTGATCTTAATTGGGAGAACCCTGAGGTAAGGTCTGATGTCATGGAGATTCTGCAGTTTTGGTTAGATAAAGGTATTGATGGATTTCGGATGGATGTAATACCATTAATCTCGAAAAGACCCGATTTTCCAGATGCTCCAGAAGTCTCATTTCCTGAAGTCATAGAAAGAGTATATTCTAATGGACCCAAAGTCCACGACTACATCAATGAGATGAATAACAAAATTCTATCTCACTATGATATTTTGACAGTAGGAGAGGGGCCTGGTATAAGTACGGAGGTAGGCCTTGATTATGTCTGTGAGGATAGAGGAGAGCTGAATATGATCTTTCACCTAGACCATATGTTTTTAGGCCAAGGTAAAGGAGGTAAGTTTGATCCCGTGCCATATGATATCAGTGACGTAAGAAGGATTATTAATGCATGGGATAAGGCCATCGGAAACAAAGGATGGATAAGCGTCTTTCTCGATAATCATGACTTCTCGAGAATGGTGTCAAGATTTGGAGATGATAAAAAGTATAGAGTTGAAAGCACCAAACTACTTCTGACTATGATTTTAACCTTGCGTGGGACGCCATGTATATATCAGGGAAGTGAAATAGGGATGACTAATGTGGCCTTTCCTTCTATGTCTGATTATAGGGATGTCGAAACTATTGGGTTTTATGAGAAACAACAGGAAAAGGGTGTCAAAGAAGAGGAGTTTTTATCCTTGGCACATGAGTTAAGTCGTGACAACGCCCGGACGCCTATGCAGTGGGATAGTTCTTATTGTGCAGGGTTCACAAAAGGAGAACCATGGATAGGAATTAATCCTAATTATGAGAGTATAAGTGTGAAGGAGTCCGAAGCAGACCATGATTCCATTTTACATTTCTTTAGAAGGTTGATGGACTGGAGAAAGAAAGAGGATATCATCGTTTATGGCGATTATCAAGACTTATCTGTTGAAAAAGAAGTGATTCATTATAGACGAACTCTCGAGCACAAGTCGATAGACGTTTTGTTGAATTTTAGCGGCCAGCTCAAGACCATACAATGCAGTAATTCGGATAAGCTAATTCATTCCAATTACGAAGGATCACAGGTAGGAAGGTTACAACCTTGGGAAGCACAAGTTGTAGAGATCGACTAATCATAAAAGAAAACAAATAGTATGGAATTCACTTTGTCAACTTTAGATCTAGGTATTATCGTCTTCTATTTATTATTTGTTACCCTTCTGGGGTTTTATTTCGGATCCAAACATAAAGATGCTGAAGACTATTTTCTGGCTGGTCGTAACCTTACCTGGCCGATTATCGGCTTCTCTCTTTTCGCATCTAATATGTCTAGCAATAGCCTTGTGGGGCTAGCTGGAGCGGGTTACAAAGATGGATTCTCTGTTTATAGTTATGAGTGGATGGCAGTAGTCATCCTTATCATCTTTGCAGTATTTTTTCTACCATTCTATCTGAAGAACAAAGTTTTTACCATACCGGAGTACCTGGAGAAAAGATATAGCTATATAGTACGCGCTTATGCTTCAGGCATAGCTATCATACTTAATGTGCTAGTGGATATCGCTGCTACATTGTATGCTGGGGGGCTCGTAATTCAGTTGATATTCCCCGGTTTCGCGCTATGGCAGATTATTCTAGGATTAGCTATCATAGCCGGTATCTATACAGTAGCCGGAGGTCTGAGTTCGGTGATGTATACAGATGCTATACAGGCAGTGATACTCATCTTTGGTTCGACCTTGATAACCATCTATGCCTATCATGCAGCTGGAGGCTGGGATGCTGTTTATGCGATCACTGAGTCCTCTCATTTTGATATTGTTAAACCCATAGATGATGAAGTGCTTCCCTGGCCTTCATTGTTTACCGGAGTCCTCATCATCGGTTTTTACTTTTGGGGCACTAATCAATACATCACCCAGCGCACCCTCGCTTCACGTAGCCTAAGAGAAGGTCAGTGGGGCGCTCTTTTTGCTGGATTTTTAAAACTATCGATTCTCTTTATTATGATCTTCCCTGGAGCATTTGCCAGAGTGCTTTATCCTGATATGACAGATATGGATATGGTATATCCTACCATGCTCTTCGACCTTCTTCCTACTGGAGTACTCGGTATCGTTTTAGCAGGTTTGATAGCAGCTATGATGTCATCCCTTGATAGCGGATTGAATAGTGTGTCCACACTTATTACGATGGATTTCTACGAGAAGATCAATCCCTCAGCCAACTCCAATAAACTCATGTGGATAGGAAGGGGTATCACGGTGATCGTTATGATACTGGCAGTCTTATGGGCACCACAGATAGGCTCATTTGAAAAACTATGGGACTACCTTCAGAATACTCTAGCTTGGTTCTGCCCACCTGTTGTAGCACTTTTTGTGATGGGTATCTTCTTTAAGAAAGTCAATAATACTGGGGCCATACTATCGATATCCATCGGCTTGCTGATCACTATAGGGCTCATATTTATGGAGATCAATGGGCAGTCAGAAAGCCTTCCTAATTTCTTATATGTAGCTGGGGTTCACTTTGGTATATGTTGTGCCTTACTGGTTGGTGGTTCTTTCTTTGGTATCAAAAAACCAGAGGCTGAGTTAGCTCAATTAGTTTGGACTACAGATGCTTTTAAAGAAGATGTCAGATCTTTAGATGCACTACCGTGGTATAAAAACTACATCTATCAGTCGATAGCCCTTGTGGTATGCTTGATAATAATTCTGCTGATCTACTAGAACTTGCTTACTTATTTTTGAGAGACGACAGTAAAGACTTATAGTTGACACCTTTATTTTTGGCATCTAGGAGTAAGTCATCAACTAGTGATAGTCCTCGTTCTTTATATCCTAATTTATAAAGTAAGTATGCCTTAAAGTCTGTCTGTCGATATGACGGATCTTTGGAGACTTGATAACTTATTAACTCTAGGAGCTCTTCTAGATCTTCTTTTTTATCGGTGTTTGGCACTACTAGAGTATACAGGTTGTTGAGAAAACTCCACGGAGAGTCAGGATATATCACCATGTAATCATAAGCTTCATTATAAAGCATCTCTCGATCTTGGGAAGGGTGACTTAGAAAGTCAAGAGCAAATAACCGATATAGGCTATCCGCTTCATATCCTAACTCGGCTTCATACCTCTGCCATATGTTGAAGGGGTCAAGGAGATTTTTATTTCTAAGGTCTCTCTTGATGTAGCTCGTCTGAAGGTCAAGGACAGTATCTCTCCCTACGACTCTCTTGGCTTGCTCGCCTCTGGCTCTGAGCAGGTTATAAACCCGAGAGGTAGTCGGCCGAGACGATGATATGCGTATGACTTTTTGTAGAGAAGCCGCATCCATATGATTTGGGTCGACGCGCTTCAGATAGTCATCCACTAGATCATTAGCCAAGTATGCTTCGTATGTCTCCGAGATGGTGTGGGCATAGTTTAGTATGTCTTCAGGCCTATTTGATTGTTCCTGCTTGACATAAGCTTCGTTCACTTTCGTAAATAATTTCAACTCAGTAGTAAGAACCTGCTCGAGTTGTGTGTTGCTCGTGATATCTTTATAAGCACTGAAGACAGCACCATCATAATGGATAAATAGCCACAGCTGATTTTCGACGTCATCTACTTTTCTCTGAGGAGCTTTGTTAGGTGACTTATACCAATCTATCACAACGGGTACATAGCCATGACTTGTTATCAATTCATTGAGCCCAGAGAACTCATTAGTGGAACTTGTTGGTTGTCCTTCAGAATACATGACAGCCAAGATGGGCGCTTGATTGTCTTTTGCCTTTTTTACTGCTTTGCGGTATGAGATTCCACTAGGGTCTGCATCTAGCAGGCTTTGTTGAGCAAGTAGGTTTTGTGTACAAAGACCGATAAATACGAATAGGTATAAAAGAGATTTCACGATTTCTTCCTTTTGTAAGCAAATGTAACTTCGTTGATACTGTCTTCTTCGTTAATCAAGACATATACCGTCATCTCGTCTGGGCTAATCCGCTTAAAGGTTAATCCTTCAAAGTAGACTGCATCTTCAGAGATTTCTACCAATGGAAATGTCACAGACTTATCTTTTTCTTCCCACCCTCGCAACTCATTGTCAAAATGCTTGAGTTGCATGGTGATGGTAGAATCTATCTCTCTGATGACGATAAATTCATAAAAAGAGACTTCATTCTCGTGTATCAACCTGAACGAGGACATCATAGTTCCTCCGCTAGGTGCTGACCAAATCTCTTCAGCAGTTCCTCCAAAAGCTTCTCCTAGCCAGTGTCCTTCTATCCATGCCACATCATTGATACTTGCGGGAGGAGAGACACTTCCTTCAGCAAGCTGCTTGGTGTAGGTCATCTCTGATTGAGCGATAACATCCCAGGGCATTACCAAAAAACCCAATAGAATAAGACTATATGCAACTTTCATACACCCAAGTTAAAACAAATGTTAATCCCTTAACAACCTTGTTAAGGGATCTTGACAACACCTTAACTACCTCTGTGCGTCTATTAACATCTATTATATAGAGTTTCGACACAATAACGAAAACACATTGTTCACTTTTAAAATCTAGCAATTATGAGAGCTATGAAAATCACAATCATGCTAGCCTTGATACCTACTTTTTTACTTTGTGCTGATAGTGTCTCTAAAGATCTTTATGGATATTGGTTTGACGAATACTCCAATACTACCTTAGAGATTACGAACTCACAAAAAGGATTAAGAGTCAAACAGCATGGAGGCTTATTTCCTAAGTGGCGCGAATACAAATATCTTGGTCGAGGTGTCTTTGACGATTATGACGGTCGAGTGATTATATCTCGTGGATATAATCAGATCGAGTATCGCAATGGTAAACGAGGAAGCGTCCAACTTTATCGAGATAGTCACAGTTCATATGGATCTGATTCATATGGAGGAGACTACTATGACGATGACTCTTACAGTTCTAACACTTATGACCAGGGTACTAGCGACTCTTATGGATCATACAATACCTATGCTTCAGGAGATCAATACTGCGCCCCAGTAAGTGCATACTGCGGTAGTTGGAACAGTTATGATCGAGGAGGCTATGGTATACGCATCGAGCGATACAGGAGTGGATTCCGTGCTCGGTATGGCAATAGCTGGACCTACTATAGACCCTATCGCAATTACTTCCGAGATAGACGTGGTAACCGATACTACTTCCAGGGAAGATCGCTTCGATGGAGGAGTTATGATGGAAGAAGGACGAGAAGGTACAGAAGAAGATGATGATTTGATAATCCGGTGCTACCAGCACCGGATTATTTTTTTTATCGTTAGTTTTCACTAGGACTCATCTAAGACACTCTACACTTTGATAAGTATAATAATCGACTTTTTTGTTAGGCTCAATTTTTAGACTCTCTTGTTTATTTTCTAAGACTTCTTGTCATCCATCATTGTCAGTCTCATTGCCGATGATTGATCAGTTGTAGCCTATTTATCCGATACTGCGACTACTTCATCGATTAAAAGTCTTTACTGTATGGAGACGGACTTTCTTTGCCCTTAATAACGTTGACTATTTACGAAAGTGTCATAAATGATTTCACTGCAAGGCATACATAAGAGCTATGAGATGGGGGCTAACAGCCTTCATGTCCTCAAAGGCATAGATATCCATATTAAGGAAGGTGCTTTTGTATCTATCATGGGCTCTTCAGGGTCTGGAAAATCTACCTTGCTCAATATCTTGGGCATCTTAGATGACTATGATCAAGGCGAATACAAACTAGGTGATCAAGTCATCAACAGTAGCTTGAGCCAAAAAGAAGCTGCGCAGTTGCGCAATCGACATATCGGATTTGTCTTTCAATCTTTCAATCTGCTTTCATTCAAAACTGCGGTTGAAAATGTTGCACTCCCACTTTACTATCAGAAAGTTTCTCGTAAAGAAAGGACAGAGATAGCCATGAGTTATCTCGAAAAAGTAGGATTGGCAGCTTGGTCTGACCATTATCCTAATCAGATGTCCGGAGGTCAGCAGCAGCGAGTATCGATAGCACGAGCCTTGATAACACAACCTAAAGTCATCCTAGCAGATGAGCCTACAGGTGCATTAGATAGTGTTACCTCTAATGAAGTGATGGACCTATTTGCTGAGGTGAATGACCAAGGAATCACCACTGTTATCGTAACTCATGAAGATGATATCGCAGCGCTCACAGAGAGAATCATACGGCTAAGAGACGGCCTTATCGAAAGAGAATAGCGATGTGGGATCTAGATAAGTGGCAAGAAATATTGACATCCATAGGCAAGCACAAGTTGCGGACAGCTTTGACAGCCTTCGGCGTCGCCTGGGGTATTTTTATGTTGGTTTTATTATTAGGAGCTGGAAGAGGTCTACATAATGGTATCGCATATCAATTTGAAGGAGATGCGGTGAACAGCCTTTGGCTGATGACAGGAAGAACTTCCAAGCCTTTTAGAGGACTAGGTGAAGGTCGACGCATAAAGCTCAACAATGATGACTATGACTTTCTGCTTGACGAACTCGAACAAATAGAAGGTCTTAGCGGCAAATACTTTATCAGTGGTGATAAGGTTGTCAAATACAAGAATAAGTCTATCAGGTATCCAGTACAGGGCATACATCCAGATGGTGCTAAAGCTGAAGCAACAAAACCAACTAAGGGCCGACTGATCAATCATCAAGACCATGAGATGACGAGGAAGGTTGCTGTCTTTGGAGGTATAGCTGCAGAGCAAATTTTTGGTGAGGAAGATCCTATAGGCAAAGAAGTCTCCATCGACAATGTCATATATAAGGTGATCGGTGTTTATGTGGATACAGAAGGGGAGTGGGCTATGAAACGGATCTACTTGCCTATATCTACGGTTCAGAAGGTTTATTCTTCATATGACCGCATAGATCAGCTCATCGTGTTAGCTGGAGATCTAAGTTTTCCTGAGATGCTAAAGCTCGAAGAGAGAACAAGAGAGATAATCGAAGAGAGAAAGATCATTGCACCTGGAGATAACAGGGCACTTCGCATATCCAACTTTGCGGAAGAGTATCAGTCACTAACTAGTCTTCTATTCGCTATTAATTCGATCATCTGGATAGTGGGTATTTTCTCGATGATAGCAGGTGTGATCGGGGTGAGTAATATTATGCTGATCATCGTCAAGGATAGAACCAAGGAGATCGGGATCCGCAAGGCTATAGGAGCTAGTCCGAGGTCTGTAGTCTCTATGATATTGATGGAAGCACTAGTGATCACCGGAGTCGCAGGTTATATAGGACTCGGCTTAGGCATCTTGGTGCTAGCTGGCCTCAAAGGGGTAGAAACAGAGTTCTTCCGCCAACCAGAAATTAATATAGGAGTAGCTATCGCTGCAACTCTTGTCCTCATCATAGCCGGTGTGTTTGCTGGTCTCTTACCTGCCATCAAAGCCGCTCGTATCAATCCAGTTAAAGCCATAAAAAGTGAGTGATGGGTATATTGGATAGAGATAAATGGCAAGAGATCTTGGCTACTATGGCCAAGAATAAGTTGCGAACTGCACTTACAGCCCTAGGGGTATTCTGGGGAGTATTTATGCTGGTGTTCTTATTAGGAATGGGAGAGGGGCTCAGGCGTGGAGTCTTCAAAGACTTTGGTAGTGGGGCAAGAAATACCATGTTTCTATGGAGTGGATCTACCACGATGCCTTATGGCGGATATAAGTCAGGCCGAAGGATACGACTCAATATGGATGATGTCCGACTGATCCAAGATCAAGTGGATGCGGTTGATTTGATAGCCCCTCGAAATCATGTAGGAGATAAGCCGATCGTCTATAAAGGGGTAAGTGAGTCTTATGAAGTCAGAGGCGAGCTAACAGATATGCCGGAGATCGAAGCCCTTGTCATCAAGCAAGGAAGATATATTAATCAGGCCGATGTCGATGAAGCACGCAAAGTAGCAGTGCTAGGAGGTACCGTAAAAAAAGTACTCTTTGATGACGAAGATGCTATCGGGGAGCATGTCACTATAGCGGGAATAGATTTTCAAGTCGTGGGAGTCTATGAGCCAGAGCAACTTCGCGAATGGACACGACAGGATATGGAGTCTGTAACTATACCTATCAGTACGATGTCTCGTGCTTTTGGTGTCGAAGACAGAGTCGATTACATCATATGTTCTACAAAATCTGGATATGCCGTATCTGAGATGGAAGCTGAGATAAGAGCTAAACTCAAAGAGTCAAAGAGTATCCATCCTGATGACCCCAGTGGTATAGGGGGGTTTAATAGAGAAGAAAGGTTTCAGCAAGTCCAAAACCTGTTTGTTGGCATAGAGCTCTTCTTATGGTTCGTAGGTATCGGCACTTTGCTCGCCGGTATCATCGGTGTCAGCAATATCATGCTGATTATCGTCAAGGAACGTACTAAGGAGATTGGGATAAGAAAAGCTCTCGGAGCGGAGCCTAGACAGATCATCAGTATGATCATCACTGAGTCGGTTTTTATCACCGCTCTGTCTGGATTTATCGGTATGGCGATTGGCACTTTTCTGATTTGGTTGATTGACTTCTTGATGAAGATGTTAGAGATCGAAACTGAAAACTTTTATAACCCAACTGTTAACCCGTATGTAGGTTTAACGGCAGTGACTGTGCTAGTTGTGGCTGGAGTGATAGCGGGATTAGTGCCTGCGCTACAAGCGGCTAAAGTAAATCCTGTTGTAGCCTTAAAAGATGAATAACTACATGAATCATACTACAGCATTTTCTAACTCGATCAAAATGAATTGTCATGAATAAAGGTTGTCTCATAGCTGTTGGAATCATCCTTATAGCACTCACTGGTGGCTTGATATATTACTTCACTTCTCAAGGAGATGGTGGTCCAGAAAAGTATGGTTCCACTAAGGCCGAAGTAAAGACTATCCTGAATAAAGCTGTTGCGACAGGGTCTATAAAGCCGCGACTGGAGGTCAACGTTAAGCCTCAAGTATCTGGGGTAGTAGATCAACTATATGTCGAAGCAGGACAGCAAGTCAAGAAAGGAGATCGTCTGGCAAAGATTAAATTGATTCCTAGCGAGGTAAATGTCAATAGTGCAAGATCAAATGTGGAATTGGCTCGGATAAGGGTAGATGAAGCTCGACGCGAGCTTCAAAGACAAACTAAGGTGAATCAAGAAAAACTTGATGTCCAAGAAGCACAACGTAATTATGAACTTGCTCAAGCTGAAGAACAAAGACAGCGTAAGCTGCTGGAAGATGGGATCACTTCACAGCAGGAGTACGACCGTATCAAGTTAGACCTAGATGTGAAAAAAACGACTTTAGACAACGCTTCACTCAGATCAACTAATGATCTCAGTAGCGCGAAGGCACAACTAGATATCCGACAGCAAGAGTTAGAAGCAGCGACTAATAATCTTCAGTTACTCAAAGAAGGAGTGACAAGATCTTCTCGCCAAGTGTCTAACATAGTTGTAGCGACTATCAGCGGTATGGTCCTCGATATCCCTGTAGAAGAAGGTAGCTCTGTGATCGAGCGTAACAACTTTAATGAAGGGACAAGCATAGCCGTGCTAGCTGATATGAACAACATCATCTTTGAAGGAAAGGTAGATGAGTCTGATGTAGGTAAGTTGACGGAAGGTATGATGTTGAAATTAAGCATTGGGGCATTGCCGGATGTCTCACTTGATGCCATCCTCGAGTTTATCTCTCCTAAAGGATTGGAAGAAGAAGGAACCATAAAGTTCGAAATTAAAGCTGCCATCACGTCACAACCAGCAGATATATTCTTGAGAGCTGGGTACAGTGCTAATGGAGATATTATCATCAGCAAGAGAGACAGCGTAGTATCAATACAAGAGAGAGATGTTATCTATCGCAACGACAGTACTTTTGTTGAGAAGGTGGTAGGTGAAGATGAGTACGAAGAGATGACGGTTAATCTAGGTCTGTCAGATGGGATTTATATAGAAGTGATGGATGGTTTAGATACGACTATAGCGATCAAGAAACGAATCGTAGAACAGAAAGAAGACTAAGGTTTTTATGATCTCATATATGTACCTTGAGGTCATTATAACGCCTTATGCAGATAAACGAAATAATAACAACACTACGAGCTGAAAGGAAGGGTGCTGTCAGCACTGGTCTGAATTCTTCCGATGGTCAAGGAGCTGTAGCTCAGATCACCTCTCCTGTAGATGGAAAAGTGATAGGAGAACTCAACCTAGCTAATGCTGAAGACTATAACCTTGTTATCCAAAAAGCTCAAAAGGCAGTACCGATATGGCAAGCGCTAACCGCCCCAGCCAGAGGTGAAATCGTTAGACAGTATGGCGATATCCTTAGAGAGCATAAGCAAGAACTCGGGAGTTTAGTAAGCTATGAGATGGGAAAAAGCTTGCAGGAAGGCTTGGGAGAGGTACAAGAGATGATAGATATATGTGACTTCGCAGTAGGGTTATCTCGTCAGCTTTATGGTCTTCAGATGCATAGCGAACGCCCAGATCATCGCATGATGGAACAATGGCACCCATTAGGTATTGTGGGGATCATTTCGGCTTTTAATTTTCCAGTTGCCGTGTGGTCATGGAATACTGCATTAGCATGGATATGTGGCAATGTATGTGTCTGGAAGCCATCTGAAAAAGCACCATTCTCGGCGATTGCTTGTCAGCAACTATTTACGAAAGTGATCAAAGCTAATGGCTTGCCTGAAGGTGTGTCTTCACTCATATGTGGAGGTCGAGATATAGGAGAAAAGATGGCAGAAGATAGCCGAGTAGCGCTCGTGTCAGCCACTGGATCCACGCGCATGGGCAGAGCTGTTGGGCAAGCAGTAGCCGCTCGCTTTGGCAAATCCATCTTAGAGTTAGGCGGCAATAATGCCATCATAGTTAGTAAGGAGGCAGATCTTACACATGCCGTGCCTGCCATTGTTTTTGGAGCAGTGGGGACTTGTGGGCAGAGATGTACGAGTACACGAAGGTTGATAGTACACGCGGATATATATGATGACCTCAAGGATAGACTTGTAGCGGCCTATGGGCAGCTAAAGATCGGTGATCCATTGGATCAGACCAATCACGTCGGACCACTCATCGATAAGGCAGCAGTTGATATGTTTCTCGCGGCTATAAGTACTGCTGTCAGCGAAGGGGGCTCAATAGCTTGTGGAGGAGAAGTACTACAAGGTGAGAAGTACGCTTCTGGGTGTTATGTAGAGCCGGCTATCATAGAGGCGACAAGAGATATGAGTGTGGTGAGACATGAGACTTTTGCACCGATACTTTATCTCATGAAATATAACACACTAGATGAAGCAATCGCGATACAGAATGAGGTGCCACAAGGGTTGTCATCGTCTATATTCACTCTCAATCTTAGGGAGGCAGAGTACTTTTTATCACATGTCGGTTCGGACTGCGGTATCGCAAACGTTAATATCGGTACATCAGGTGCCGAGATAGGTGGTGCATTTGGCGGAGAGAAAGAAACTGGGGGAGGAAGAGAGAGTGGCTCGGATGCTTGGAAAGGGTATATGAGGAGGCAGACTTGCACGATAAACTACGGTACTAAACTTCCACTAGCACAGGGTATCAAATTCGAACTCTAAGGTTACAAGCGACGATAAAAAATATATAAATCTAGCAGCCAACTTTGTCATACTTTTGCCGTCTATAAAATCAAATTAATGGCTGGAACACAGACTTTTACTATGATTAAACCTGACGCCGTGAGAGGTGGTCATATCGGATCTATTCTTAAGATGATATGTGATGCAGGTTTTAAGATCAAAGCGATGAAGTACACCCATCTTTCTGATGGGAAAGCGGGAGAATTTTATGCAGTTCATAAGGAGCGTCCTTTTTACGGTGAGCTTGTAGAGTTCATGTCTTCAGGGCCTATAGTGGCTGCCGTCTTAGAAAAAGATAATGCTGTTGCGGATTTTAGAAAGCTGATAGGCGCTACTAATCCGGCAGAAGCTGAAGCAGGGACCATCAGAGCACTCTATGCGACTAACGTCGGTGAAAATGCTGTACATGGTTCTGATTCTGATGAGAATGCGATCATAGAATCTAATTTTCACTTTGCTGCTACAGAACAGTTCTAATTCACAATCGTATATAGTCATAAGAAGGTAATAAGAGCGAGTGGATGACATAACCATCTTAAAAGAGCGTCTAGCAAGGCCAACACGTATAGCGATCATATCTCATCGCAATCCTGATGGTGATGCTATTGGGTCTTCATTGGCGTTGATGCAGTTCCTTGAAAAGGCCGGTCATAAGTGCGATGTCTTGTTGCCATCTGAGTATCCTTCTGTATTTCACTACTTGCCTAGGATAAAGGATTCTATCATATATGATATAGAGGCTGCGAGAGTGAAAGAGTCTATAGGGCTGGCAGATATCATTTTTTGCCTCGATTTTAATGCTTTGGATAGGATAGATCCTCTTGCCCTAGATATACAAGAGTCTAAGGCATACAAGATCATGATCGACCATCACATGGACCCAGAACCATTTGCGGATTGGTACATGTCGGATACGAGTGCTAGTTCGACCTGCGAGCTGGTCTATCGGTGGATAGAAGAGTTGGGCGAAGAGGATAAAATAGATGTACCGATATCCACCTGCATTTTTACGGGTATCCTTACTGATACGGGATCATTTAAATATGCTACTAATCCGGAGGTGTACAGGATCTCTTCTGAGCTAAAGAAGATAGGTGTTGATGACTATCAGATAAACGATAATATCTTTAATAGCTGGACCCATCGGCAGATGACGATATTAGGTCATGCTTTGCGTAACAGGATGAAGATCCTTCCAGAGCTGAGCGCTGGTATCATCTCGCTCAATAAAGGAGACTATCAAAAGTATCAGATCTCTCGAGGGGATACCGAAGGACTAGTCAACTATATCCTGATGATAAAGGGGATGAAGGTAGCTGCTTTCATCAGAGAGATGCCACATGGGGAGATCAGACTTTCATTAAGAAGCAAAGGTGCTATCTCAGTGCAAGATCTAGCCAGAACTCACTTCAATGGAGGTGGTCATCTCAATGCAAGTGGAGGGTCTTCGAAGATGACTCTTGAGGATACGATTAAAAAATTTACGGAAGTGCTCCCTGATTATTTATCATAAGGGCGCTCTCTAGAACCAGACATATTATGATTAGAATATTAATGATTATCACTGTCGCATGTTTTTTAGCGGCATGTCAGGACAAAGGAGGTGACATCAATAAAACAAGCGAAGTTTCTGGCTATGTATATGAGCATATGGTCCAGAATAATACGACTCTTCCTAAGGTAGGAGAATACGTCTACTTTAAGATGGACCTCTTCGATCACAAAGACAGCCTTCTTCAGTCTTATGGAAGTCAAGATCCACTTCCATCGGCTGAGATACTGGACCCAACAGATCAGAATAGAGTAAAAAACCCTCTGATAGACATTATCTCCTTTCTATCTGTAGGAGATAGTGCTGCGATCATTGTGCCAGCCGATTCTGTAGGGGGCTTACCTCCTGGTATGGCTGGTACTCCACATATCGAATATCATGTTGTGCCTACCGAGATCATATCGAAGGAAGAGCATGCATCGAGGATGGCTGCGATCCAAGCAGAGCAAATGGCAGCCATGGAGGAGATGAAAAAGGATCTCCCTAGAGTCGAAGAACTTACACAGAGCACCTTAGCCGATTACAAGGCTGGTAGGCTCGATGTGAAAACTACACCGGGTGGTGTTAAGTACTTTATCCACGAAAGAGGTAGTGGTGACTTGCCAGTGGCGCAAAACATGGTAACGATGAACTACTATGGTCTGACAGTTTCTGATGGTAAGCGATTCGATGACTCTTTTAGTCGGGGACGTGGATATACTTTCAGAGTAGCTAATGATCAAGTGATCCAAGGGTGGCATGATGTAGCGCCTTTCTTGCCATTAGGAAGTAAGGCTTCTGTATTTATACCATCTGATCTTGGTTATGGTGAGCGAGGATCACCACCTAATATAGGACCAGGTGCGGAGCTGTACTTCTATAT
>CAYYBR010000035.1:0-22869 GCA_964470035.1 uncultured Saprospiraceae bacterium | reverse complement strand
CTAAATCAAAGCCTGCTCCCGTTAGTACTCTATCTTCAACTAGTGTCCCATCATGCGTATAGATCGTACTATCTGGTTGTGTCGCTAATATCTCAGCTGGATCCACATCTATCAATACTCCATCTGGTGTTGATCCGATTATCGTTGAGAATGTTTCTGTATCATCAACTCCAAACCCATCGCCTTGTACTACACTACTCAACTGCACACTGTCTGCATTGATATCAAATGTCCCTACCCCATCAAAGTCTAAATCAAAGCCTGCTCCTGTAAGTACTCTATCTTCAGCTAGTGTCCCATCATGCGTATAGATTGTGCTATCTTCCTGAGAGGCAAGTACTTCATCTACATCTATATCTATCAATACTCCGTCAGCAGTTGAACCTATTATTGTTGTAAAGGTCTCTGTATCATCAACTCCAAATCCATCGCCTTGTACTACATTACTCAACTGTACACTGTCTGCATTGATATCAAATGTCCCTACTCCATCAAAGTCTAAATCAAAGCCTGCTCCCGTAAGTACTCTATCTTCAACTAGTGTCCCATCATGCGTATAGATCGTACTATCTGGTTGTGTCGCTAATATCTCAGCTGGATCCACATCTATCAATACTCCATCTGGTGTTGATCCGATTATCGTTGAGAATGTTTCTGTATCATCAACTCCAAATCCATCGCCTTGTACTACACTACTCAGCTGTACACTGTCTGCATTGATATCAAATGTCCCTACCCCATCAAAGTCTAAATCAAAGCCTGCTCCTGTAAGTACTCTGTCTTCAACTAGTGTCCCATCATGCGTATAGATTGTGCTATCTGCATCACCTGCTAATATCTCTTCTATGGTGGTCTCTATAAGGTTTCCATCACTGTCGGCAGCTATAATAGTTGCGACATTACCTATTATAGAAGTATCACCATAGATAGCTGCATGTAGACTTCCGTCTTCATCCAAGACAAGAATACTATCTACTGTTCCACTTCTGAATTTGACTTCTTCTGCAGCATTAATCTGTATGATATCCTGCCCTCCTTGTTGTATCGTAGTCTGATTACCGTTTAATACAACAAATGAATTAGCATTCACTTCAAAGCTATCTAGGCCTTCAAATCTCAGCCAGTTTCCATCTCCAGTGACAGTTCTGTCTTCTTCAAGAACACCATCAGATAGGTAGAACGTAGCCCCTTGAAGAAGAGGTCCTAAATCAACAAACTGGTCATTTCTAGGCGCTAATCGTCCATCTAAATTCTCTATAAAATGTATAGTGTCATTGCTGAGCCTGATAGAGTCTATATATTCATTGCCAGTGATAGTATCCATATCAGAATTCTGAACGTTGCTGATTAACGTTCGAAGTAATGCTGTAGAATCTGCTAGCTGCGAATCTGTCGCAAATATTGAATCAAGTACAGTGAGGTCTGCTGTACCAAATGTATCTATCCCATTGTGAAATGATAATTCAGCAGTCGCTGTGTCTACCTTGATAACAAGCCTCATGGGCACTTCTAGTACTGATCCATCTTCGGTTATTCCAAGAAAGATATTTGACTCGATTCCACTAATTAGTTCCACATCTTGTGATGCTGGACCGATGAGAGCTGGCAAAAATTGGTTAAGACCATACCCATATAACTTCAACATAATTGCGTCAGTTGCTGGATTTGGGGTTATACCAAGTCTGTGTGGATTATCCGTAAGCCCTAGTTCAAGTTGTCTCGTAACTATGAACAAGGAGTCCGTATTGTCGATCTCTAGCCAGTGATGAGGACTAGACTCGAGCTTATTTTCTCCTATTTTGACTTGCGCTGATAAAACATTTGCCATTAGCGCACACATACTGGTGATTAGGACCAGTCGTAAAACTTTCATCATGATGATGTTTAAGATTTTTGAAATCAAGTAGGGACATAGTAGTCCCAGTAGGTACTATTGATTCTCTTAAACTTTGTTGGTAGGTTAGGTCTGGATTATATAGGCGCTAATCCATCGTAGGGCAAGTATATGAAAAAATCACATATGTATAAAATATATATGTGTTTTTCCCCTATATTTTTTTCAGAGGAAAAAAAGCTGAGGTGACATCACTGGACTTCAAGTAGGAATTTTGTAATAGGTTCAAGATTCCACTAACTTTTCTCAAGATTGGTTTATTAGTCCTGCTAATCACCTCAACTCATAGATCAAATGTACTGGCAAACAGCACTATATGCAAATATTTTGTTTTTTTTAATATGTTATTATTTCATGTGTAAATCCTTCTCTCTCACATGATCAAAGTGATATAGGTGTTCTCTTTCTATGATACTGATCAGTTTTTCGGCATAATTAGGGTCTGTGGCGTATCCGCAAGATTGTAGACCATGAGCCCATGCTTTATAGTCTGTTGTAGAAATTAACCACAACTGCGTATAGTATTCTCTCTCTGCGAGAAAATTGCTGTGATCCACATAAGAATCTACCACACGATCATAAGATCTGAAACAAGAAGGTATGAGCTCACCTTTTTGATTGAGGTCATCATCTTTGTGATAGTACTTCTCCCCACCCCATGTACTCTTGCATTTAATCCCAAAGTGATTATTCGTATTAGAGGCGAATGATGATGTCCCGCTTTGTGATTCTAGGATAGCCTGAGCAAGTTTTATACTAGCAGGTATGCCCTTACGGTGCATTTCTATAATGGCCAAATCCTTATAAGTATTGATGTATTGTTCTCGAGGAGTCGGCAGTCCACAAAATATGAGACTCCATAGGATGATAATCCAATTCACAGGTTGGGAGGTTTTTGCTTTTCTAGGTTCTAAAATCATGCCAACCCGTATCTTTTATAACTAAGTGTATTTTAGCTGGCTATATGAGTATAGAATCCCAGCATCGTCGTGTGGTTATGTCATATGGAGGATCACGTCCAGGACCCACTCTACTAGTTTTTGCCGGTATACATGGCAATGAGCCGGCAGGTATCAACGCACTCCGGCTAGTTCGAAAAATGCTCGACGTTGAACCGATTACCAATCCTGACTTTAGCTTTAGTGGTGAAGTGCTCGGACTCGTAGGCAATCTCGCTGCAAGTAAAGAAAACGTCAGATTTATAGATGAAGATTTGAACCGCATATGGACTGATAAAAGAGTAGCGCACGTAAAGGCCACTTCCGAAGATCTTCTATCTACAGAAGAAAAAGAACTCAAGGAGATTCTCAGTTTCATCCATCGTTATATAGAAGAGCATAAACCAGAAAAACTATACATACTCGACCTGCATACTACATCTTCAGATGGAGGCATATTTGCGATTCCTACCGATGAAGAAGAGAGCATAAATATTGCCTCAAATCTATACTCTCCAGTCATCCTAGGCATCATTGATGGTATCCAAGGCACGACGCTGCACTACTTCAAGAAAACACTGTTCGATGATCTTGAGACTGTAGCAGTCACATTTGAAGGTGGGCAACACCAAGACCACATGTCTACTAATAGGTGTATAGCAGCCATCATCAACTGTCTTCGGAGTATAGGTTGTGTGTCGAGTAAGGATGTAGAAAATATCCATGATCGGATACTGATCGAATACTCCCAATCCCTTCCTAAAGTTTCTCGACTCCTCTATAAACACAGCCTCAAACCTGAAGACAATTTTATCATGTCTCCAGGCTTCAAAAACTTTGACATCATAACCAAGGGTCAAGAATTGGCAAAAGACAAAAATGGACCAGTCCATTCGCCATTTGATGGTAGGATACTGATGCCCTTATATCAAGCCAAAGGAGAAGAAGGTTTTTATATAGTTGAGCCTATCGTCTAATCACTCCACTTTATCCTATCTAATACTCGATCAAGAATCATCGTCTCCGGATCAAAGGGCTTGACACTATCGAGTCTCAACTTATCAAATGCTTCTTCAAGAGTCTCCGTGGTGGTTATAGCGCTCTTCGTCGCCAGACCAATCAACTCTGATCCTGCTAACGATACACCATGGGTTGCACTTATAAAAGACACATGATCATAAAGCGCTGACATACTTACTGCCGCGACATTGTAGATATTAGTAGACACTTGACAGCAGTCGAACTCAGGCATAAACCAAGCTAGATATCTCACATCTCGAGTATCTAACTTATCCATGGAAGATCTATCAGTACGCACACGCTTCAAGTCATCCACTATCTGGCGAGCCAACATAAGATCCTTCGTGTTGAGATTGATATTATAAGCGGTCATCACCGGCCGTACAGTTGTGCAACTTACTCCAAGAGTAGGGTGAGCCTGCTGGGGACCTATATCCGCCATAACTCTATGTCCTAGGTCATCATATATATCCCACTTACGTAAATGAAACAGAGCTCTGCCCGAATCTTTATCAAGGTCACCATAAAACAGCATAGGTAACTCATGCACTTCGGCTATTCTCCTCAGTTCATCTTTTGCAATATTGATAAGCTCTTCATGACTTATATTTTGAAGGGCAACAAAAGGAATCACATCGATCATTCCCATCCTGGGGTGTTCGCCTTCTTGAGTTCTTATATCAAGCTGAGTCGAAGCGTATCGGATAAGCTCTTCTATAGCAGAAAATACATCCTTGACTTTCCCGAGGATAGTTAGGACAGTACGATTCACATCTAATCCTACATCCTTATGAATTACTTGGACAAACCCGGGTCTATTAATAGCATCGATCATATCTTCTATTATCGCAGGGCGTCTTCCTTCGCTGATATTCACAACACATTCTATGATACGGTGCTTACTTTGCATAAGAACAATTATAGCAGTATTCTTGATCTATGCTATTTCCTATAGGTGATACTAATGTCCAGGGAGGATATAAACCATATGCTAGTTATGCTTTTATCGGCCTTAATGTCCTGATTTTCTTCATACAGTTTTTCTCAGGTACGGATGATCAGCTCGTCTGTTCATATGGGACCATACCATATGATATTTCCAGAGGAGATGGCTATCATACTTTACTTACAAGCATGTTTATGCATGGTGGATGGATGCATCTCATAGGAAACATGATGTTTCTTTGGGTATTTGCCGATAATATAGAAGCAGTTGAAGGCAACCTAAAGTTTATCCTGTTTTATCTATGTGGTGGTCTTTCTGCGAGTCTTCTTCATATAGGTATAGAGATGTGGACTAGTGGCCCCGAGGTCGTGGGGTGTTGTCTTCCATGTGCTGAGTCTTTAGCTTGCGCAGCTACAGAAGTTACCTGTGCTGGTTCGATACCCGCTGTAGGTGCGAGTGGAGCTATAAGCGCAGTCCTAGGTGCCTATCTCGTATTGTTTCCTAAATCTCGCATCAAGGTTTTCTTTTTCGTCACCTCTTTTACTATACCAGCTCTCGTTTTTTTAGGTCTTTGGTTTGGCGAACAACTCATCTCTGGGCTAGGTGCTTTAAGCACTATCGCAGGAGCAGCTGGTGGGGTAGCTTGGTGGGCTCATATAGGGGGATTTTTATTTGGCCTAGGGTATGGATTTCTCCGAAAACCACACCTTAAAGTTTCGTATAGTGACGAGGTTGTTACCTGATCGATCCTATCCGAGAAGAGTTTCTTAGAAAAATATATCTTTGCGGTCCTTTTGACTAAGCCTTAGAAGTTTATCGATCATGGACGTAATACAGATCAGTGTCGAAACCAGAGAAAGTCTGGGTAGAAAATCAAGTAAAGCTGCAAGAGCAGCTGGAAAAATCCCTGCTGTAATATATAGCAAGAAGAATGGTGTATCTCACTTTACTACTACACATCGCGATGTAAAGAAGATGGTATACACGCCAGAGTTCAAGTTAGCGGAGATTAACATTGGTGGTGAGTCCAAAAAGGCCATCATTAAGGATATAGACTTCCATCCAGTGACTGATGAGATCGTTCACATCGACTTTTTAGAGCTCGTGGATGGTCATCCAGTAGTCGCTGATATACCCGTGAGCTTCACAGGAGAATCCCCTGGAGTAAAAGGAGGGGGCAAATTAATTCGTACGCTTAGAAAAGTCAGAGTGAAAACCACTCCTGAGAAACTTGTGGACAACCTCTTCGTAAGTATCGAAGGCCTAGAGTTGGGTAGCGCTGTTAGAGTTCGTGATATAGAAGTACCAGAAGGCGTCCAAGTTATGGTTAACGAAGCCACGCCTATCGCTAATGTAGAAGTACCTAGAGCTCTTAAAAGCCTCGATGATGAGGAAGCTGCTGAAGGTGCTGAAGGCGATACTGCTGAAGGTGCTGAGGGCGAAGGTGCTGAGAGTGCCGATTAGGAAGAATCGTCCTATCATTAGACTGCTCTATACACTAAGTATTACTGTATTTATATTAGGGTTAGTGACTTCTTGTAAGTCAGTATCAAACATTTACGAAAGTGAAGCTGTCGTTGCATCTTCTTTTAGAACAGATCTCATAGAAGATGCACGGTCACTGATAGGCTCTTCATATCTATACGCAGGAAAAGGCCCAAAAAAATTTGATTGCTCGGGACTGGTTGGTTATGTGTATGGCTTATCAAATATCAAGGCAGTAGGCTCATCAAAAACTTTATCTGAAGAAGGTGATGAGATAACCTTAAAAGAGCTGCAATTGGGGGATTTGGTTTTTTTTAAAAGAAAAGGGAAAGTATTTCACGTAAGTATAGTCAGTCAACTAAAAGGAAGTGAAATCTGGGTCATACACAGTACAAGTTCTAGAGGTGTAATAGAAGAAGATATCATGGCATCCAACTACTGGCGACCATTGGTACACAAGACTGTATCTTTAAGTTCTTACAGATAGGGAACCTATGGGACTGATCTCTTGGTTAGAAAGGATATTCAATCGTCATAACATGAACAAGGAAAGTAAAAAAATCAATATCATTTTATTTGGCCCTCCCGGATCTGGGAAGGGAACTCAGGCCAAGATGTTAGAACAAGAACATGGACTCCTCCAAGTTTCTACTGGCGATCTTTTTCGATACGAATTATCTAATAACACTCCTCTAGGTCAAGAAGCTCGAAAGTATATGGATAATGGTGTACTCGTGCCAGATGAGGTGACCGTAGGTATGTTGAAAAATAAACTTGAAAAACATCCTGATGTAAAGGGATTCATACTTGATGGATTTCCAAGGACCATACCTCAGTCAGAGGCACTTGACTCTCTTCTAGCAGAAAGGGGTGAAGTCGTTAATCGACTCATCTGTCTAGTCGTAGAGGATGACGAAATCGTCAAGCGTCTTCTCGATAGGGGAAAAACATCAGGCAGAGCTGATGATGCTAATGAGGAAGTCATCAGAAAGCGCATCCAGGAGTATAAGGCCAAGACCTCTCCAGTCTATGCTTACTATCTTAAAAAAGAGATAGCAGAAGAAATCTCTGGTATCGGAGAGATATCAGAGATCAATCAACGACTTAGTTCTTTGATCTCGTCCATCACATCCTAGATTAGATTGGCAGAGCAAAACTTCGTCGACTATGTGAAAATCTGTTGTCGGTCAGGTCATGGCGGCAAGGGAAGTACTCACTTTAGAAGAGATCGTCTCACAGCAAAGGGTGGTCCTGATGGCGGAGATGGTGGTCGTGGAGGCCATGTTATCTTAAGAGGAAATGCTCAACTCTGGACCCTTCTTCACCTAAAATATCGCAAGCACATCCTCGCAGGACATGGTGAAGATGGCGGAAGTGCCAGAAAGACCGGTGCTAATGGCAATGATGAGATATTGGAAGTGCCCCTTGGCACTATCGCCAAAGATCCAGATACTGGCGAAATACTCTTAGAAATCAGTGAGGATGGTCAGACTGCGGTGTTGCTAGACGGTGGTCAAGGTGGTCTAGGTAACTGGAATTTCAAATCATCTACTAATCAGTCACCAAGATATTCTCAGCCAGGCGGTGAAGAAAAAGAGGAGTGGAAAATCCTTGAGTTAAAGTTGCTCGCCGACGTAGGGCTCGTAGGCTTTCCTAATGCAGGTAAGTCAACACTACTTTCCGTAGTCAGCGCTGCAAAACCTAAGATTGCTAACTATGCCTTCACCACCTTAACCCCAAATCTAGGCATCGTCTCTTATAGAGATAGCCGATCCTTTGTGATGGCCGATATACCTGGTATCATAGAGAAAGCTCATGAAGGAAAAGGATTAGGCATCAGGTTTCTTAGGCATATCGAACGCAATGCAGCTCTACTATTTGTGATACCAGCAGATAGTGACGATATCCACAAAGCTTATGAGGTTCTTCTCAATGAACTCAAGATGTATAACCCAGAGCTCCTCCATAAGCCTCGTATCATCGGACTTTCTAAGTCAGACCTTATAGACCAAGAGTTAAAAGAGATGATAAAAAACGAGCTTAACCTGCAAGTACCATATATCTTCTTCTCTTCTGTATCGCAAGAAGGTATCACTGAGCTAAAAGACCTCCTCTGGAATACGCTCAACTAAGTATATAGTCCCTCGGCATAGTCCATAGCTGCCAAAAGCAGGTCACAGCCCTCTTCCAGTTCATCCGTAGAGGCTATCAAAGGAGGCGCAAGACGAAAGCTTCGATTGTTGAACAAAAACCAATCAACTATCACACCGAGCTCTATAGCTCTTGATACTATGTGCTTTAGATATTTTCGTCTTATAGGCTCAACGGCCATCATCAAACCACTACTCCTCACTTCTTTTATGATCGAATGCTGACTCAATTTTCTTACGATCAAGCTTTCTTTCTCTTTAACCTGATCGATAAGGCTAGTTTCAAGCAGGACCTTCAAACTAGCTGTGGCGGCAGCACAGCAAACAGGATGGCCTCCAAATGTAGAGATATGACCCAATGCAGGATCTCTAACTATCGCTCCTAGTATATCTCGACTGGTTACGACTCCAGAGATGGGCATGCCTCCTCCCATAGCTTTCCCAATCAAAACAACATCGGGATATACCTTATATACCTCGTGAGCAAATAAACTACCTGTACGACCAAACCCACTTTGTATCTCATCGAAAATGAGCATAGCACCAACCTCATCACATCGCTTTCGCAAATGTTGTAAATAGGTCAAGTCTGCCTTGATAACCCCTTCTTCCCCTTTGACGACCTCGCATATAACCCCTCCGGTATTCTGGGTGATATGATCTAATGCTTCTATCTGATTAAAATCAATGTGCTTGACACCAGGCATCATAGGCATAAAAGCTGATGTATAGGAAAGGTCACTCCGTAGGCTCTCAGCTCCAAGAGTAGAACCGTGATAGGAGTTTTTCATAGCTATCACCTCATGACGACCAGTATATTTTTTTGCTAGCTTGATACTCAGCTCTGTAGCCTCAGTGCCAGCTGATAGATAATAAACACTGTCATAGTCACCTAGCATAGCATCTAGCAGCATCTCCGCAAACTCCACCTGCGGTGCCTGAACATGCTCCCCATAAACCATAGTATGCATATAAGACGACGACTGTCTTTGAATCGCCGCAACCACCTCAGGGTGACAGTGTCCCAATGAACTAACAGAGATACCAGAATTCATATCGATATATCTCTTACCGTCAGTATCATAGATATAAACTCCCTGAGCATGACTTACTTCTAACATCACAGGCATATCGCTTGTCTGTCCCACATGAGCCAAAAACAGGTCTTTAATCCTACTCATATCCAGTGTTTAACAAGCATTTAAGTGCGACATAAAGCATATAAGTGTCAATATTGATAATTTTGGAGCTCAAAATAGGGCAATTCGACAGTCTTCATGGATCATCGAGAGCCTATAAGGACATACTATGAAATATATTTTATCGATTTTTTTCCTCTTACAGCTATCACTTCACATACAAGCACAGGGCATAGAGTTTTTTGAAGGCTCATATCAGGAGGCCTTGGCAAAAGCAGAAGCTGAAGAGAAACTCATCTTTGTTGATGCATATGCGACATGGTGTGGTCCATGCAAACGAATGGCTAAAAATGTCTTTACTCATCCTGATGTAGGCGAGTATTATAATCAAGCTTTTATCGCATTAAAACTTGACATGGAGAAGCCACAGGGGCGCGAATTTGGCGAGAAGTTTCCTGTAAGAGCATACCCTACCCTGTTCTACATCAACGAAAAAGGAGAACTATTAAAAAAAGTTGTCGGCGGTAAGTCGGTAGAACAGTTTCTAGCTCTTGGTCAAGAGATAGCCGGTTCTTACGATCGAAGTGGAGATCTGGCAGAGTTGTATGAAAGTGGAGAAAGAGATTTTGATACAGTACTCAAGTATGTATCTGCACTCAATAATGCTAATAAATCTAGCACCAAGATCGCCAACGATTATCTAAGAGAACAAAAGGATCTTTCTACTGAACAAAGAGCACGCTTTTTATATGAAGCGATGACCTCTGCAGATTCAAGGTTGTTTACTCTATTTATTAAAAACAGAGCTGCTATAGAATCTCTTGTGGGTGATGAAAAGGTAGAAGAGAAAATCACGGAGGCTTGTTGGAAGACTATCGATACTGCTATCGAATTTGATTCGCCAGATCTATTGAGTGAAGCTAAACAAAAAATGAGTGATCATCTAAAGGCGCAGTCCAAAGCTTTTAGCTTTGACGCCGATTATGAGTACGCTAAATCCCAGGCAGATCTAACGCTTCTAAAATCTGCGGCACTAGATGTAGCTAAGCACAATGCCAAAAAAGATTCCGAAAGGCTACATGACATCTGCAATGAACTTTTAAATTATAAGAGTATCGACAGTTCAGTCTCGGAGGTCTCTGAAAAAATTGCTAAGATGGCAGTAGATGGAGAAGAAACTGCCAACTACATGTTTACTTACTCCAAGATCTTACTAGAAAACAACAAACAGAAAAAAGCCTTAAAAACTGCTAAAAAGGCTTTAGAGCTATCTGAGGACGAATTAGATCGGAAAGAGATCCAGGAGTGGATCGATCATAATGATACCAAGTAATCTAGCTGTTTCGACCAATAATGAAACTTCTCCTCAGCATACTAATATGTTGGTCAGCAACTGTGCTCAGCGCAGGTATAAACTTTCAGAACATAGCACTTGATGCAGCTATCGCTAAAGCGAAATCTGAAAACAAACTCATATTTATAGACACCTATGCTTCATGGTGCGCTCCTTGCAAAGTCATGGATAAAGTTTTTGCAGAACAACACATCGGCGAATACTTTAATGATGACTTTATAAATGTGAAAATCAATATGGATGGAGGTCAAGGGCCAATTATGCAAAATCGATATGGTGTTGTTTGGCTACCAACATTGCTAATTATAGACGGCTATGGAGAAGTACTCATGAAGCTAGACAAAGTTGTAACTGCTGGAGAGTTACTTGATTATGTAAATGAAGCTCGTGCGAAAAGAAAATCTATTAGTGGTAGAGGGCTGAATAGCAATCCTTTTCCTCAAGGTACCCAGACCTATAATCAGCAAGATTACGATCCTGCAGAAAAAGAAGAAGTAATCTATGTATATGATGCCCGAGAGTCGAGTGGACGACCACACATCATGTATCATGAGGCTTATCTCCACTTACAACTCAGTGACGGCAAACACCAAAGAGTGGTCAATAAATACCTTTCAACTCAATCAGATTGGTCTACAGAAAAAAACGTGAAATTCATCTTTGACTTTATGGATGACGTGAACTCTGATCTTTTCAAATACTGCATGGCTAATAGGTCGAGATTTGAGGAAGTTATGGGGCAAGAAAAAATACAAAACTCCATAGGTCATCTCGTTAACCAACGCATAGAACAAGGATACCCAAGACCAGAGCTTAGCGAATATGTCCGTCTTTACAAGCATCTCGATCCTGATAATGGTGAAAAAAATGCTTATAAAAGATATATGTCTAAGATGCTCTATGAGAATCAACAATTACAATATATAAAAGCAGCATCGACATATTGTCGAGATATCAATCCATCAGATCATGAAGTGATGTTTCAACTCGTTAACCTCAGACAAGAGAGATCTGATGCTAGCTTACATCTAAAGGAGGATATTGCTTTGTTAAATGATGCTGTTATCCTTGCACCTGAGAATTATACGTATTTGCGACTTCTTTCGCAACTTTTAGAATCTTCTGGCAAAATAGATCAATCCATAACACACTTGAAAAGTGCTATCATTTATGCACCAGAAGACATTCAAACTCTTTATGAAAAAGACCTTTCTAGGTTAGAGGGTTTATAGTTTTATCGGACTAGAAGTATATCCCAAATCCTGCCAGCTATCTCCCGCCTTTAAATTTGTAATCGGTATCTCAAGTGGACCCCCTTTATGAAAGGTTGCGATCTTAGCACCACCTTCCATTGTTTCCCACTTCTCCCATGAAGTGTATACGCCACCTACTGGGATTATGCTTGTCCACATTTTATATCCTGTCGGCATACCAGAGTCATCAGTATACCAAAGGTAGGAGTCTCCTGGAGTAACACCTCCTGACGAATACTGAACAAGCAAGCCTTCTTTTCCTTGTTTGTCCTTAGCAATACTAAGATTAACTCCCGGGTCTTTAATTTTAAATGGCGCCGACAACCAAAACATGTCGTTACACCAGTATGACCAAGCAGTCTGTATATCCTTGTGACTATCTTCTTGTGCAACCTCTTTTCCTTCACTAAAGACTTTTCCAGTGATCTCATCTGGATCAAGATGAACTTCCGTATCACCCCATTTTACGATTGCATCATTATTCACTCGATCCCATACATAATCGTGACCACCTCGAAAAGTCCAAGCAATGTATTTGAGTTGATCCCAAGCTGGTTTATTTACAGCGGCTAGCATCTGTTCTGCCTTGACCGTAGCACTTTGGCCTTGCACAACATCTGGAGCTGATTCATGCACAAAAAACCTTAGATAGATCACTCCAAGAATGATCAATAGAAGTAATATACCAAATAGATATATGAGGAATTTTTTCATGTCTTCCTAGTTTTGATTTTCTCAAGAAAGGTAAAAAAGCTGGACAATCCTGTATTGTAATTGGCTCTCAAATCTAAAACAGCGCTTTGGGCCGCTTTTTTCTTTTTATCCAGTGATACTCTATCTATAGTATCTATCACATGGGTCAGCTTCAAAGGGTCATCCACTAACCAACCTGCTGTCTTGGACATTTGCCAAGTGTCGCTGTGCTTAGAACCCAAAAACAACACCGTATTTCCTCCCTGTAGGGCAGACAAAGCTTTGCTCGGTACACATATATGAGTCCATTCTTTCCTGAGTGAGACTAAATGAATGTCTATAGCCCGCAATTGCTCTTCACTGACATGATTAAAAGTCTTGATTGCTGACCCATCTACACGATGCAACAAATCTTCCGCCCCTGTTCCATAACACCTCAACATCACATTGAACCCCCTCTGTTCAAATGCCAGCAAACAATCAGCTATAAGCCCTGGGTCATGAGCCTCTCCAACATTACCCACATAACCTACTGTTATTTTCTCGCTAGGGCCTGATATAAAAGTCCCTATTTGTTCTATTCCTTCTCTTAAGCCAATGGGCAACCAAGCACCTTCCGTATGCGGATAATACTGGCTCCTGATATAGTCTAATTGCTCGTCTCCAAGCCCAAGTAAATAGCTAGGATTGCCTCCTTTTAAGACTGACTGGTATCTCTTATATGCAAAACTTTGTGCCGCTATCAGCTCATTGGCCTTAAACCCTTCAGGAAACAAATCCATCGACCAATAGACCCAAGTCTTATCTTTAAGTCGCTTAGAAGCCCAATAATTTAATAATGCAGGATCTGTCATCACGATAAAGACATCTGGAGACCTCCGTTCGGCAGCTTTAATCAAAAGCTCGCTTTCCCTATATGCACTCAGCAACCTTAGTATCTTCTTCTTGCCATCATATACAGGTGAAACATAGGTGATCTCTTTATTAGACTTGCTTTTTCCTAATGTTACGACATGCACGTCATGACTCGTCTGTGATTTCACGGCCTTTATGAAGTGTGAGGCAAAATACCCAGTCGCACCTCTTTGTGGAGGATAGTTTCTATTAATCAGACAAAGGGAAAGTGGACTATCAGGCACTTATTACTTCACTATAAAAGCTAAGATACTGCTCTGCTATTTTTTGATGGTCAAACAGTGCAGAAGCTTTGAGACTTGCTTGAGACATCTTATCGTATGTAACTTGATCCACGACTTGTGCGGCTTTGATAGCTCCGGCCAATGCTTCTGGGGTCAAATCAGTAGCCATATAACCACACTTGTATTCAGCTACGATCTCTGCTATATCTCCAACAGGAGTACTAATGACAGGGAGACCATATGATAAAGCTTCCCATACTGACATCGGGCTAGCTTCTCTACGCGAGCTACAGCAATAAAAATCATAACCCTTGAATAAATTGTGATCTACCTTCTTAAAACCTAAGAAGTTTAGTTTTACTCCTTTAGCAGTAGCCAGCATATCTAATTCTCTTTTATAATCAGATTTGGTCTCAAGAACAGGGCCTACTATATCACATTCTACCTCAAATGAAGCTATAAAAGACAAAGCCTCTATCAATATATCTATCCCTTTGTGAGGATTGATATAACCTACAAGTATTAAACGCAATGGTGATCTTTGAAAGACATGTGGTCGATTCTGGATTGTTATTTGTTTTACGACTGGGGCTTGTATAATTCTTTCTATCTTATTTGCAAGCGCTGTAGAAATGGCGTTGTAATATGTCCTAGTTCGTGTGCTTGCGTGTATAAACGCTGTGGGCAGATAACCTAATAATTTAAATAAATAAAGTACTGGCTTGGGTTGATACGTATCATTCATTTGCCAAATACTCTTAATTCCCATTACCCTTGCCGCCAGGATGCCTTTTATTTGCCAGGAGCCATTGCAATGAACGAGGTCAGGCCGTACATCTTTTATAATATTACATATACTCCAAATTTCCGGAATAAACCAAATCAAATATTTTAAAAAATATACAAAGTTCGAAGACAGCGGATGTAAGTTGGTTGAATATGTCTTAATATTCAAAGACTCAAGTGAGTTGATATACTTGTCAGCAGAAGAGGGCGCAAGAACAATAGTTTCTATTTTCCCTTGTAAGGCATCTGCGACCAACCTTATCCTACCCAAGGCACCGCCTCCTCGCCCCTCCTCTGTGACCACTAGCACCTTATGCATATCCCAGTCTTTTCATGGTAGAGCCGTAGTACTTATGTACAAGATCTACTGATGCCTTGTTAAAATAATTCTTCCAATCCCCAGCTATGCCTTTTCTCAAAAAAGCTGTTCGGTTTTCTTCTCCTTTTTGTCTATTGGTTTGATTTTCAAAACTATAGTCTTTGACAACTTGGGTTAATTCAAATTTCGCCTCAATGTTATACCACGACAAACAATCACTCAAAACAGCATGCGGCTGATCAAGCATCTCTTCATACTTAACGACATGGACATTGTCAGCAAGTCTAAGATAGCTGTCTATATGTTGGGACCAATTAGTATGCCCCCTGGATACTTGAAAGTTCTCATGAAACTTTTTTATAAAACCCGGCATTGTGTTTACAACATCATCAATATCCCATCCTTTCATAATCTCACTCCAATGAGAAAGAAGAAATGGGTCTTTTTCTTTGCTCTCAATTAAAAAATGAAAATATGCCGACGTCAAAACGTCTCGCACATCTCGTACTACTAATATGGTCTGATATCTCGTCGGACCGGGTATGTGACTATGTTGTACGCATCTAGCGGCAAGTGGCAGCCTTGTGTTTCTAGGAAACTCTATAGCAGTCGCAGCACTTATCATCTGACACAGCCATGTGCCGCCAGATTTTGGAAATTCTGCTACTCGTATATGTCCATATATAGGCTGTAATAGCTTCCAAACAAGGTGACGTTGAGCGGAATGTATTTTTATTAAAGATGATGATCTTGTTTCCATATGTAATTACAAGATCATTTTTCTGCAAAAATTGATGCCATCATAAACTAACTGAGGACTATATCTCAGTATTAACCCTCGGTTGCGCAGATTCTTAATCTTGACTTTAAGGTTATGCTTAGCATGCCTTAATTTAAACTGCTTTTTTACCCTATAGTAGAGTAAAGGTTTTTGAAGATTGTGAAAGGTCGCTTTATCATATATCCTATACCACAGGTCAGCATCTTCAGCCCATCTAATATCAGGATCGTACATACCTAAGTTGTCATAGATCTTTTTCCTAGCCATGATAGTCGGGTGAAAGACCAGTGGTTTTCTAAAAATTCGCTTTACAATATCAGTGTGATGCTCAGGTAGTAATCTAGAACTCTCTTTTTCACCCATCTGGGTCATCTGGATGATCCCTGTACCAAGAATATCAACATTGGGATATTGTCGTAAGAAGTCCACCTGTTCTTCTAATCGATTAGGAAAAGCGATATCGTCAGCATCCATCCTTGCTATCAATAAAGCTTTAGCGCTTTTAATTCCAACATTTAAGGAAGCAGCTAGTCCCAGATTATGATTGTTGGCTATGATGCTTATTCTATTATCATCTTGCTGATATTTCTTCAATATTTCAAGCGTATTGTCAGCGCTCCCATCATCTACAATTATAAATTCGAAGTCTCTAAATGTTTGTTTAAGAATACTATCAGTTGCTTCTGCCAGAGTTTTGCTGGCATTGTAACACGACATTACAACTGAGACTTGAGGGACGTCTATCATCTTGATTCTCTTCTCTTTTGAAAAATGACTCTTGCGATGATCCCAGACGCCAAACCAAAGAAAACCCAATAGTTAACTGAGAAAATAGAATCCTCACTAATGCCAAAGAAGGTCATAAACGTGAAGTAAAATAAGATGCATTTTTGAAATGGATCTAGCGCATCTTGAAACCGATATCCCAACCAAACAATCCTAAAAATAATAAACAAGTGAAGCCCTCCCAGCCAGGGACCTAGACTACCCAATAGATGCACAATGTCTGATTCTGGAGCCAGTGGAATATAGTCTAGAAGAGCCTCTACATCATAAAAAGAAGCATACAGTTCACGATGAAATATCTCTGTATAAACAGGGTAACCACCTAGTCCAACCCCTAATGGAAACTCTCTGGTGATATGAACAGCATTGAGGTAGGAGTAAAATCTAGTATCATATATCAATGATAATATAGTGTCTGACCATAGGAATAAAAATCCTGCAATTACCAAGCCCACAAGGACTATGATCCTGTCTAATCTCTTCACTTTGTAGAGAAGTACAGCTGCTATAGATCCTATCAAAAAGCTTCTGATGCCAAATCCTGTTATGATCGCTAGGGAAAAAGCTAGCAACTTGACAGTTCTATTCTTAACTACGAACAGACTATATGCAACGACAAAGCCCAGTAGATAACCATACTTCTGTTTTACGATGCCATAGTCATCAAGGCTTTGTACAAAGACCTCATTGAACTCAGTCAAGTAGTAAGTGATGCTGTGTTGAGACAAAATCACAATAGCGCTAAACATCATCAGCATCAAGCTCAGCCAAAAAAAGAGGTGGATGGCTCTGCGAAACCTATTTACGAAAGTGGCCTCAACATGCTGAACATAGAGATGTAAGACCAGTGCGATCGTCAGAAATATCAGCTGATATGCGAACCAGGTGATATTAACATAAGGAGTAAAGGCGACATTGATGAGATAGATTAAGCCTAAGGCATAAATCGACCAAGCACTTTTCCATCTAGCAGAAGTCCAAAAAAGTTTTGTTGGTATGAGTAAGACCAAAAATGCCGTAGCGGCGTAGTTGTTAAAGTTGAAAGCATCACCCCCCAGGTTATTCACAGTGACCTCTATACCAACCAGTTGAGAGAGGTAATAGTTAAGATTGGTTAATCTCAGTAAGCCGATGATAACAAAGGCATTGATAATGCCAAGACGCCATGGCCATTGATTCTGATGTGTATGATATGTCCCCAATCCGTATGCGCTAACAGGAGCGAAGATAAGATTGTCTGAAGTTTGTATCGATAATTCGTAATATCGCAGCCTATGGCGTATGTAGTTTCTGCACGTAAGTACCGACCTCAGAGATTTGAGGAGGTTGTCGGTCAAGAACATGTGACTTCTACTATCAAGAATGCACTACTTCATGACAAGCTGGCCCATGCCTTCTTGTTTTGTGGACCACGAGGTGTGGGTAAGACAACTTGCGCTCGTCTACTTGCCAAGGTCATCAATATGCCGGACCCTAAGTCGGCTATAGAAGATGGCAGTTATGCTGATAGTGATATCGATATATCTCTGAATATCATAGAACTCGATGCTGCCTCTAATAACTCCGTAGAGAACATACGCACACTTATAGAGCAAGTCAGGTTTCAACCCCAGCAAGGTGCTTATAAGGTCTTCATCATAGATGAGGTACACATGCTTTCTCAGGCCGCCTTCAATGCCTTCTTAAAGACACTTGAAGAACCGCCGCCATATGCCATATTCATACTGGCTACCACAGAGCGACATAAGATCCTCCCGACCATCCTTAGTCGGTGCCAGTTGTATGATTTTCGTCGCATACAGGTTGAAGATATTATCACCCAACTTGAAAATATCGCTCAACAAGAAGGTATCAAGACCGAGCATGACGCTCTCTATATAATCGCAGAAAAAGCTGATGGGGCCATGCGAGATGCCTTGTCCATATACGACCGTATCGCCAGTGCCAGTCCTGAGGGCATCACAACGAAAGCGGTTATCAGCAACCTCAACATACTTGACTTCGACCACTTTTTTAGAGCAGTAGATCTTATCATGAATGAAGACGCTGCTGGTCTCCTACTCTTGATGGATGAAGTCCTAAAGAGCGGTTTTGAGGGTGACACTTTCGTAAATGGGCTAGCTCGTCATCTGAGATATCTCCTTTACGCTAAGCAAAGCCCTACTCAGTCCATGCTTCAAATGAGCGATCAACTAAAAGTCAAATACATCGCACAGTCCGAAGCTGTAGGCTACAGCACCATCATCACTGCCTTAGATCTTGCTAATGAAGCCGATCTTTCTTATCCCAAAGCCAAAGACAAAAGACTACATATAGAAATCTCCTTGCTCAAAATGTGCTATGCAGGAAGAAAAGTGATCGTAGATAAAAACGCTCCTCCCTCTTCTGGTGAAAAAAAAACGGTTGACAAAACTGAAGTAATCGCCAAAGAAAGCAAGCCCCTACCTCCTACTCCACCAAGCCCTCCTGTTATAGTTGAGGAACAGGCAAACGAAAAAATAGAAACTCAAAAAACGAAATCTGTAGAAGAAGTTCAATTAGAAAAAGTAGACCCTGTTGTTGTCGATGTAGTCGACAACCTATCGATGACTAGTGACTCTACTAATCCCGTCGGCACAGATAGCATCGTCAATACACCATCTATATCTAATGTAGAAGATCTACTTAAAGAAGCAGAGGCCACTCTGTCTCAAGAAGAAGAGACTAAGATCGAAGTAAATCTAGCAGATGTCAACGACATATGGTCGGCATACATCAGCAGATGTGAGTCTCCTACTACTTCTGGGATTCTAAATACTGTGATAAAAGAAATAAAAGATAGTACGATACACGTCTACGTGCCGACTAATATAGCACGAGAAGAAATACAACAAGAAACAGATCTCTATACTGAACTCAGAGAACATTTTAAAAAACCTGACCTTAGTATTGTAATCGAAGTAGACAGAGAACAGTTTCCAGATTTGCTAGAAAACAACAACAAGAAACTGGTTACCGCTAAAGAAAAATATGATCATCTAAAAGCTAAAAATCCGCTTATAGAAGATCTAATAGAGCGGTTAGATCTTAAACTAGACGAATAATATAACGATGGCACTGACTGAATCTAACATGCTGGCTTTAGGAACTAAAGCACCTAACTTTCACCTCAGAGATACTGTGAGCGACAACTACTATACCCTTGATGACTTACAATCTAATGTTGCCACAGTGATCATGTTTATATGTAATCATTGTCCCTTTGTAATTCATGTTAATCCAGAAATTGTAAAAATTGCAAATGAGTACAAAAATAAGGGTGTCTCTTTTATAGCTATCAGTTCGAATGATGTTGAAAATTATCCCGAAGATGCTCCAGACAAGATGAGTATCGTTGCTAAAGTTTTAAAGTTTCCTTTCCCATATCTATATGATAAAAGGCAAGAAGTTGCTAAGGCTTATGACGCAGCGTGCACACCTGATTTTTATGTATTTGATGGTGAACAAAAACTGACTTATAGGGGGAGACTAGATGAGTCTAGGCCTGGAAACAGCATACCTCTTTCTGGTACGGACTTAAGAGCCGCTATAAATGCTACTATTTCAGGGCAGTCTATCGATACGCAGCACCCAAGTGCTGGGTGCAATATCAAATGGAAGGCATAGGTCATAACAAGAGTCTCGACGAGTTCTCTTATATTTCTGTTGACTAACGCTCATATCATGAATCAAAACCTGATTGCAATATGTGTTTTGTTGCTCCTAACATCATGTGCTACACAACAAAACGTATCAACTACTGCCACCCCTCTTTCTGAGGCAAAGACGATATATCTGACACCAAATACAACTCCTCCACCCGCGAGATCGGTTGTAGATGAGATAGCTCCTGCAAAAGTGAAGTCTTCACCAGCGATGGATGTTACTAAAATTCTATGGGACAAGTGGGGCGTGCCGCACATCTATGCCAAAAACAACGAAGAGCTATTCTATGCTTTCGGCTGGTCTCAAATGCACAATCATGGAAATACAATCCTTAAACTTTATGCAAAGTCACGAGGCCGCGCTGCCGAATATTGGGGCGAAAAATATCTCGAAAATGATATGATGGTTCATGCCCTAGGATTTCCTGACTTATCACTTGAGTGGTATAAGCAGCAGACCCCTGAATTTCAAGGATATATCGACCACTTCGCGAGAGGTCTTAATGACTACGCTTCAGCATATCCGGGAACTATAGAAGATCAATACAGCATGGTGCTTCCCATAGAAGACGAGGATATTTTGCGTCATGCCATCTTTGTTTTGTATAGTAGGTTTATCGGAGGGGGAGACTTAAGCAATGTCTCCGCATGGGAAGAAAGAGGATCTAACACCTATGCGATCGCACCAAGTCGAAGTGAAAGTGGCAATGCCATGCTCGTTATGAATCCACACTTGCCGTGGTCTGATGAGTGGTTATTCTATGAAGGACACTTCAACGCTCCGGGCGTACATACCTACGGGGCTACTCTAGTTGGGTTACCTACCCTTGGGATTGCATTCAATGAACATCTAGGTTGGAGTCATACCAACAATACTATAGACAACGCTGATCGCTTCGAGCTGACACTGAAAGATGGAGGTTATGTCGTGGATGGTGAGGTGCGACAATTCGAAGTGAGTAAGATGTCCATCAAAGTTAAAGGTGATGATGGAAGCCTCTTGGTGAGAGAGATCCCGAGACTTGTTGCCCCAGACTTTGGTCCTGTCCTCTCACAAAAAGGAAATAAAGCTCTTACTTTAAAAATGCCCGGTTTTGATCGACCGTACGGTATCGTGCAATGGTGGAAAATGTCCAATGCTCGAAATCTTGAAGAGTTTCAAGAAGCACTTAAGGAAGTTCAAATTGGATTTTTTAACATCATGTACGCTGACAAAGAAGGTAACATCTTCTATATGTTTAATGGGCAAGTTCCTAAGCGAAAAGTTGGTGGTTGGGATGAGTGGAGTGGCACTATAGACGGCAGCAAATCAGAACACATTTGGACAGATGTCCATACATATGAAGAGCTGCCTAAGACCTCTAATCCAAAGTCAGGATACCTGCAAAATGCCAATGACCCTCCTTGGACATCTACTTTCCCCATGCAACTCGATCCAAATGACTATCCGCCATATATGTCGCCTGTTATTATGGGTTTCAGACCACAGCGTGCGGTGCGTATGATAGAAGGAGATAAGTCCATCACCTTTGATGAGCTAGTGGAGTACAAGATGTCTACTCGCATCGAGATGGCAGATCGTCTTCTTGATGATCTCCAGAAAGCCGTGGAAGCTCATGGTACCGATAAAAGCCGAAGAGCGATGGAAGTCTTGCTTGCATGGGACAGAGAAGCAAATGCTGATAGCAAAGGCATGGCAGTATTTTATGCTTGGGCTGTGGCCTTTGGACCGTGGGAGAGAGAAAATTATGAAAAAGACTGGTCACTAGATGATGCCTGGCATACACCTGATGGTATTTCAGATCCTCAAAGAGCTGTACAAATCCTAGATGAAGTAGTGGATAAGTTTGATGCTGCGGACGCACCTTTAAATATCCCTTGGGGCTTCGTATATCGTATCAAGTATGGAGAAAAGAATTTGCCAGGTAATGGTGCTGCAGGTTTTGTGGGTGTCTTCAGAGTAGCTTGGTCTGATGGCCCTACAGCAGATGGCCGTCAGTATATCAGTGGTGGTGACTCATGGCAGAGTGTGATAGAGTTCGGTGATAAAATACGAGCTAAAGTTCTGATGAGCTATGGTAATAGTACCCAAAAAGGGTCCCCTAACTATGGAGATCAATTAGAACTCTTCTCTAAGAAACAACTTAGAGAGTGCACTTTCTATAGAGAGGATGTAGAACGCGCAGCTGTCAGAACTGAGATCATACAGCCTTAGCTAATAAGTATACTTACGTAGAAATAGACTTTAAAGCAATCCATGTGCGCGGCAGACAGTAGATTTTAAAAATCACTGAAATGGGTGAAGTTTTACCAAAACCTTTGCTCTACCTTCGCTATAATCAATATGTCTGTCTCATTCTTAAGAGGGTAGCCATAATCTATGATTATAACTTAACTCATGACGTCTATCAATAATGTAACAGCCAATGTACTATTCAATAGCCGCCAAGTTGCAGTTGGTGACCACTTAGAAAAATACAACCAAATTACATTTCCAAAGATC
>CAYYBR010000034.1:0-22901 GCA_964470035.1 uncultured Saprospiraceae bacterium | reverse complement strand
CAGACAAATCGACCTAGAAGCAACTTCGCTTAGGCGCAAAAAAAAGGCCTTCACCCCTGAAGACCTGCAAAAAACCCAAATAAAACCAATTGAAAACAATCACCACTAAGACGCTGGCATAACCTCGACCCACAATTTAAAATGTGCTTTGGTAAGCTGGATGTCATATGATTAAATATGAACTTTATAAGATGTTACAATTCAATTAAGAATACATCTAGTGAACTATGATGAATTCTGCTGTGGAACCCAATAAAAACACTGACGAGTTGTCTAATTGAGCTTTACTATCTGGGTTTCAAAAATCAACTACTCCTTCACTTTTTCTAACACCATGCCATTATTCACACTAAACCCTTCTATTTCTTCTTCTCCATAAAACTCGATCATCAACTCCGAACCAAGGTCAATAAATCTCCTGTTAGGCAATGGGGAAAGTCGCAACAATCCGAGAGGAGTAAATGCAGAAAGCTGGCTATCTGTCAAATTTAAAGTTACTGTTAGGCCTTGGCCTTTCAATTTATACTGACCTACATATGGCAAGAGGTCTTCATCATCTAAGTCAATTATCTCGATCGTTCTCTTTCGGCCTATTGGCCAGTCATATACCTCTTCGATTGCATTTTGGACTTCATGGATTAAACTCCCTCCATTATCGGCATTAGTCATAATGATGACGGCATGCCCCAGATAGGCATACGCAACCATGTTATTAGTGAACCCAGCATTTTTCCCACCATGACTAAACATCAAGGAATCTTGATCAAATTTTAAAGACGGACCAAGCCCCCAATCATTGTCGTGTTTTGTGAGCATCTCATTAACTGTACTACTTTTTAGGATCCCATTTTCCTTTCCATTTGCAATCTTTTGTATTTCTATACAATACATGGCGAGATCCGAAGGGGTTGTCCACAGTCCTGCGGCTGCTTGTTCTGGATAATTGTGCCATAGCCCATCTATCATACCTCCCTCCCCATCATAGGCCGCACTGATATTTTCTTGATTTTTCTCAGAGATGGGTTGTTCGTATGTACTGTTGTTCATGCCCAGAGATGTAAAAATACTTTTCGTTAGAAATTCATCCAGTGGCTGCCCACTTACATCTTCTACAGCTTTTTCCATTATCGTATAACCACCTCCAGAATATCTCCATAAACTACCAGGAATAGTATCAACTACAACAGCTCCAGTATTTCCACCTCCAGATAACACTTGCTCAATATTCGGAAAACTATCACTTTGTGCATAGCCCGGAAATCCATGAACCGTCGTGCCGGCAGTATGTGTGAGTAATCTTCTTAGCGTAACTTTTTCTGAATTGGTAAATTCACTTTTTGGTATGTGCCAACCTTCCAAGTAAGAATTTACATCTACATCTAAATCCACCTGACCTTCTTCATATAACTTGAGTGCAGCCAAGGCAGCTATGGGTTTACTTATAGAGCCTGCTTGAAATAGTGTATTTGCGTCCACCGCAGTCTTGTCATCTGTATTAGCCATCCCATACCCTTTAGCCCACCTAAGACTACCGTCTTTGACTACGGCTATGCTCACACCAGGAACCTTATAGTGCTCCATCCTATCGTATATATTATACAGTTCGATAGTATCACCTTTGATCTGTAGTCTCTTAATGAGGTTGTTTTCAACATTACGTATCTCCTCCTCGACAGATATGTCTGTTTGTCCTATTAGTGATATACAGAAGAGAAATAAAAAAAAGAATTGTAAGGATCTAGTGATGCTCATATTCATGAAGGTTTATAAAATTGATCATTGATGCATCAAAAGATAGGAGAATCACGATAAGTAGATGATGTTTTTCTACCATCAGCTACCTAATCAAGATCAATAATTCAGGATTCTAGAAAAGATGTAAGAGTTCTTAAAAGTATAACGTCAGACTAACCATCATTGTAAACCGGCATCAACCAACTGTATGGAGGGTAGTGTTTATACATGCACATCATGTTAGAAATTCTTGGATATCAAAAAATAATTCTGCTCATGCACAATCCAGTTGGTTGCGCCTGTCTGCCTCTGGCAGGCTTCACTAACAAACTCGCTCTGGCATGTTTGGTATAGGCATAGCGGATACTTCTTAGCTCAAAATCAGAAGACCTGCAAGCGCGAAGCAGTGGCATCTACGATGTCACTAATAGCACCAGAGTACTATGGTGAGCGTGCCGCGATTAACCAGATTGCGGATAGTTTTTATGATTATATAACAGTTTGAATTTTTGGGTGCTATGATTAATTCTGCACGTGCGCAATCCAGTTGGTTGCGCTTCACTACCAAACATGCTCTCGCATGTTTGGTATCAGCACAGCCGATACTTCTTAGCTCATAACCACGAAGACCCCTGCATGCGTGATGCAGTGACATCTCCGATGTCACCAATAGTACCAGAGTACTATTGTGAGCGTGCCGCGACCAACCGGATTGCGGATAGTTTTTATGATTATATAACAGTTTGAATTTTGGGGTGCTATGATTAATTCTGCACGTGCGCAATCCAGTTGGTTGCGCTTCACTAACAAACATGCTCTGGCATGTTTGGTATCAGCACAGCCGATACTTCTTAGCTCATAACCACGAAGACCTGCACGCGCGATGCAGTAACATCTCCGATGTCACCAATAGTACCAGAGTACTATTGTGAGCGTGCCGCGACCAACCGGATTGCGGATAGTTTTTTGCAAAGTTCTACAGACAAATCGACCTAGAAGCAACTTCGCTTAGGCGCAAAAAAAAGGCCTTCACCCCTGAAGACCTGCAAAAAACCCAAATAAAACCAATTGAAAACAATCACCACTAAGACGCTGGCATAACCTCGACCCACAATTTAAAATGTGCTTTGGTAAGCTGGATGTCATATGATTAAATATGAACTTTATAAGATGTTACAATTCAATTAAGAATACATCTAGTGAACTATGATGAATTCTGCTGTGGAACCCAATAAAAACACTGACGAGTTGTCTAATTGAGCTTTACTATCTGGGTTTCAAAAATCAACTACTCCTTCACTTTTTCTAACACCATGCCATTATTCACACTAAACCCTTCTATTTCTTCTTCTCCATAAAACTCGATCATCAACTCCGAACCAAGGTCAATAAATCTCCTGTTAGGCAATGGGGAAAGTCGCAACAATCCGAGAGGAGTAAATGCAGAAAGCTGGCTATCTGTCAAATTTAAAGTTACTGTTAGGCCTTGGCCTTTCAATTTATACTGACCTACATATGGCAAGAGGTCTTCATCATCTAAGTCAATTATCTCGATCGTTCTCTTTCGGCCTATTGGCCAGTCATATACCTCTTCGATTGCATTTTGGACTTCATGGATTAAACTCCCTCCATTATCGGCATTAGTCATAATGATGACGGCATGCCCCAGATAGGCATACGCAACCATGTTATTAGTGAACCCAGCATTTTTCCCACCATGACTAAACATCAAGGAATCTTGATCAAATTTTAAAGACGGACCAAGCCCCCAATCATTGTCGTGTTTTGTGAGCATCTCATTAACTGTACTACTTTTTAGGATCCCATTTTCCTTTCCATTTGCAATCTTTTGTATTTCTATACAATACATGGCGAGATCCGAAGGGGTTGTCCACAGTCCTGCGGCTGCTTGTTCTGGATAATTGTGCCATAGCCCATCTATCATACCTCCCTCCCCATCATAGGCCGCACTGATATTTTCTTGATTTTTCTCAGAGATGGGTTGTTCGTATGTACTGTTGTTCATGCCCAGAGATGTAAAAATACTTTTCGTTAGAAATTCATCCAGTGGCTGCCCACTTACATCTTCTACAGCTTTTTCCATTATCGTATAACCACCTCCAGAATATCTCCATAAACTACCAGGAATAGTATCAACTACAACAGCTCCAGTATTTCCACCTCCAGATAACACTTGCTCAATATTCGGAAAACTATCACTTTGTGCATAGCCCGGAAATCCATGAACCGTCGTGCCGGCAGTATGTGTGAGTAATCTTCTTAGCGTAACTTTTTCTGAATTGGTAAATTCACTTTTTGGTATGTGCCAACCTTCCAAGTAAGAATTTACATCTACATCTAAATCCACCTGACCTTCTTCATATAACTTGAGTGCAGCCAAGGCAGCTATGGGTTTACTTATAGAGCCTGCTTGAAATAGTGTATTTGCGTCCACCGCAGTCTTGTCATCTGTATTAGCCATCCCATACCCTTTAGCCCACCTAAGACTACCGTCTTTGACTACGGCTATGCTCACACCAGGAACCTTATAGTGCTCCATCCTATCGTATATATTATACAGTTCGATAGTATCACCTTTGATCTGTAGTCTCTTAATGAGGTTGTTTTCAACATTACGTATCTCCTCCTCGACAGATATGTCTGTTTGTCCTATTAGTGATATACAGAAGAGAAATAAAAAAAAGAATTGTAAGGATCTAGTGATGCTCATATTCATGAAGGTTTATAAAATTGATCATTGATGCATCAAAAGATAGGAGAATCACGATAAGTAGATGATGTTTTTCTACCATCAGCTACCTAATCAAGATCAATAATTCAGGATTCTAGAAAAGATGTAAGAGTTCTTAAAAGTATAACGTCAGACTAACCATCATTGTAAACCGGCATCAACCAACTGTATGGAGGGTAGTGTTTATACATGCACATCATGTTAGAAATTCTTGGATATCAAAAAATAATTCTGCTCATGCACAATCCAGTTGGTTGCGCCTGTCTGCCTCTGGCAGGCTTCACTAACAAACTCGCTCTGGCATGTTTGGTATAGGCATAGCGGATACTTCTTAGCTCAAAATCAGAAGACCTGCAAGCGCGAAGCAGTGGCATCTACGATGTCACTAATAGCACCAGAGTACTATGGTGAGCGTGCCGCGATTAACCAGATTGCGGATAGTTTTTATGATTATATAACAGTTTGAATTTTTGGGTGCTATGATTAATTCTGCACGTGCGCAATCCAGTTGGTTGCGCTTCACTACCAAACATGCTCTCGCATGTTTGGTATCAGCACAGCCGATACTTCTTAGCTCATAACCACGAAGACCCCTGCATGCGTGATGCAGTGACATCTCCGATGTCACCAATAGTACCAGAGTACTATTGTGAGCGTGCCGCGACCAACCGGATTGCGGATAGTTTTTATGATTATATAACAGTTTGAATTTTGGGGTGCTATGATTAATTCTGCACGTGCGCAATCCAGTTGGTTGCGCTTCACTAACAAACATGCTCTGGCATGTTTGGTATCAGCACAGCCGATACTTCTTAGCTCATAACCACGAAGACCTGCACGCGCGATGCAGTAACATCTCCGATGTCACCAATAGTACCAGAGTACTATTGTGAGCGTGCCGCGACCAACCGGATTGCGGATAGTTTTTTGCAAAGTTCTACAGACAAATCGACCTAGAAGCAACTTCGCTTAGGCGCAAAAAAAAGGCCTTCACCCCTGAAGACCTGCAAAAAACCCAAATAAAACCAATTGAAAACAATCACCACTAAGACGCTGGCATAAACTCGACCCACAATTTAAACTGTGCTTTGGTAAGCTGGATGTCATATGAGAATTCTAGAACACACATTCTCGCCTGACTATAAGCCTCTTGTATAATCAGAAAATCAAAGACAAAATGAAGATGATGGCCATCGCGGTGCATCCAAACACCGCTGTCATCAAAGATTGAATTTTATAGCCCTCACCTACTGTTAAATCAGTCATCTGGGTGATTACCCAAAAGAAACTATCGTTCACATGAGAGATGACTGCTGACCCCGCAGCTATGGAAAGCACCGTTAGTACAGTCATCCATTCTGTATCTAATCCAAGGGTCGGTAGCAAAGAAGAGACGATAGATGCAGTAGTAAGTAAGGCTACAGTAGAAGACCCTTGGCTAGTCTTAAGTGCTGCCGCCAGCAAAAATGGAATCAACAACCCCAGATCACTTCCTTGAAATACATCACCTATCAAATCTCCCATCGCACTTTCCTTGAGGACCTGGCCAAAAATCCCTCCTGCACCTGTTATCAATAAGATAGGAGCCGCCTGCTTCACAGCATCACCCAACCATCCTGTAGCAGAAATCATACTCAACTCAAAACGCTTAGGTAACAAAAAAGAAAAGAATAAACCCACTAGCAGGGCGATAGCTGGAGTACCTACAAAGCCTATCCAATCAGATAATACATTACTACCAAAAGGCTGGCTGGGCAGCTCATTGATAGTCCCCAATACAATCAATAGAATCGGTATCAGAATCGGGAGAAAAGCCTTGCCAGGAGCAACCTCATCATATGAAGGCTGATCTTCGATATCCTGAGATGTAGCAGAAGCTATGGTGATCTTTGATATGAACTTGTTAATTACAACATAGCATACCATGCAGGTGATCCCACTTACCAAGAGTCCCCATAACATCACTTTCCCAAGAGGAGCGCCTAATATCTCAGCAGCAGCAACCGGCCCTGGCGTAGGTGGCACCATGACATGAGAAGCCATCAATCCTATAGCAAGTGCAGCAGTAGTAGCCGCTATCGGCACAGCTGATCTGCGTGAGAGTATTTTGTTAAGCGGACTCATGATCACAAATCCGCTATCGGCAAATACAGGTATAGATATCACGAACCCCGTCACCATCATAGAAAGCGTGACATACTTCTCTCCTACCCATGTCAAGATCTTATTGGCCAGAGCAATGGCTCCACCTGATCGCTCTAAAAAAGTGCCTATCATCACGCCAAAGAGGATGATGAGTCCTATACCACCCATGATCTTACCAAAGCCTTCGTTGATACAACTTACAAGTTGCTCGAGATCCATACCCGACAAAAGAGCATAGATCATCGCACCACCAAGTAAACCCAAGAAGGGATGGAGCTTATATCGCTGGGCAGAGATAACGATAAAGAGCAGTGACACAAGAAGAGCTATAACTAACATACGGATGACTCTCTTAGCCTAATGTAATGAACTCTTTCGAAATGTACTCTTAATCAAGCAGTTATGGCGTAATCTTTGCTGCTTACAGATCGTTAGATGAGATATCATGAAGACATCAACTATCATCATACTTTTATTGGGACTCTGCATAAATATCAGTGCTCAAGATCAACCCATACGCACCGTCGTCTTGATCGATGGTGTACCGTTTCTCACTGACATCTCTACCAACGGTGACATCCTACAGAAATATCAACGTATCGATGACTATTTCTCGACTCGTGAGAGTCACAACTCTCTAGTTAGTCGTCTGTCCGAGCGCCCTGAACCTGCCGGTGAGTCCATCGTATTATTTGACAAAGAAGTGGAGCCGCAACCCTCCTTTACGGAAGAAAACAAAGCTCCTATCCTTACAGGTGAGAACCAATACCTCGGCTTCAGTCCAGATAAAGCTATCCTCACCAAGAATGCTGTAGATCAGATCAGACAGATCGCCGATCAATATCAAAATGGTCAGATCAACGATATATTCGTCGTCAGTTACCATCTCGACACATACAGGACACGAGCTATCGCACGTAATCGCGCCAAAGGCATAAAGGAGTTATTAAGTTCATTTGGCATGCCTCGTGGGAAGATCGATTTTGAGATCAGAGATGCATCGGTAGGGACGAAGATTGACTTCGTTCAGGTCTCCTTTAGATAGTACTGGAGATTTTTTTTCAACTTTACTGTTATTGATTTTCCACTTACGTAAATGTCATGAGAACACTCAGCATCCTATTATTTATCATATTAACTCCATATCTACTTATCTCCCAGCTATACTATCCTGATACTGGATATAACTGGGAAGAAAGAAGTCCCTCCTCGTTGGGTATTAACCCAGATAGCATCGCAAGCGCCATTGCTTTTGCACAAGCCAATGAATCGACAGGAGAAAGAAATCTAGAGCTCAACCACTATCTCAATGGTTTTGGCAGAGAACCCTTTGGATATGGTGTGGGACCATTCAAGACCAGGGGTGATCAAACAGGTATCATCATCAAGGATGGATATATCGTCGCTCAGTGGGGTGAACCAAAGAGAGTAGATATGACTTTCAGCGTGACTAAGAGTTTTCTTTCATCGACGATAGGACTTGCCTATGATCAAGGCATCATCGATGACATCCATGATCCAGTGGCTAATTATATGGCACCAGTCTATCCAACCGACCTAAGTAGAAGTGCTAATGTGGCAGATCATCTAGGCCAGTCTATGGTGATCCAGCCATTTGTCTCCGAGCATAATAGTAAGATTACTTGGGATCATCTGCTTAGACAAACAAGTGATTGGCAAGGAAGCCTCTGGGGAAAGCCTGACTGGGCAGATCGCCCAAGTCGCGAGGTGGAAGATCACATCAATCGACCTAGAAACGAACCAGGTACTGTATATGAGTACAATGATACTCGCGTCAACTTACTCGCCCTAGCTGGTACTAATATCTGGCGCAAACCACTCCAATCAGTCCTAAAAGAACAAATCATGGACCCGATCGGTGCCACTCCGACTTGGCGTTGGATGGGCTATGCCAATTCATGGGTCATCATAGATGGACAGTCTGTGGAGATACCCAGCGGTGGTGGACACTGGGGAGGAGGCATGATGATCAATGCGTATGATCAAGCAAGATTTGGATTACTTACTCTCAGAAGGGGCAAGTGGAAAAACCAACAAATACTTTCTGACGAATGGGTATCGATGGCACTCACGCCTACTACCGCTAATACCTCTTATGGCTTTATGAACTGGTTTCTTAACACAGATAAAGAGATGCTTCCTGATGCTCCAGAATCCTCCTTTTTCCATCTAGGTGCTGGCACTAATATGGTCTACGTAGATCCAGTAAACGATTTGGTTATAGTAGCAAGATGGATCGACCGAAGTGCCATGAATGGCCTTGTGAAAAGAGTTATAGGAGGACTAAAGTAACGGAGGACACTCTCGTAAAAGGCGAATAAGATTAACCGTATTAACCTTGCTCTATAACATTCTATAGCAATCAATCTTAATTTTCAATTCGATAGCTGATCAGCTCACCGTCTTGAGAGACTCCTTGTATCGTAAGCACGAAGTCTACATCCATAGCATAACTCGGTATAGTCAGATCCAGCTTTCCACTTGCATCTATCTTTACATCAGGGTCCCAATACAGGGTAGAAGATAGCTCAGGTGCAAGATGAGCAGTGACATCAGAGAACTCTCTAGCCGCGAAGTACCCAGGATGGACATAGTGCATGATACCACTACCCAGTCGTTTTTCTACACTTCTTGGTATGTTACGACGCACTATGACCACAACTGATTTATTGACGTACGCGTATTGGATATCGTCGGCTGTAAGCCCCATCAACCTTCGTGCAGTAGTCGAACCTCCTGGCTCTCCTCCCATGCCATCGATGATAACTTGAGAAGGGCGCACTACCCACTCACCATACTTGTTGAGATATTTTGACATTAACTGTCCTTCTGCACCAAAGTAGAACTGATACTTAGGAGCAATATTCATCAGCAGTCCAAGTCCACTTGCATTTTGGGGTATCCATGGTGCATGATCTAAGTCTAGTCTAATACCTGGTAAAGGAAGACTTGTTGTAAAGCGTTGTCGTCGAGATCTTATCTCCACTTCTGGAGCTTCTATGCTCCAAAGAGTCGAGTCAGCTTCCTGCAACAAGTAGAAGGTTGTTCTTAGATCTTCCAATTCCGCTCTATCAAATGTAGTGTTCATATTTGCTGAAATGAGGTAGGTAGGTCTACTTTCAAATGCAACCGACGTCTTAGCAGCAACATGGATATCTAAAAGACGATCTCCTTCTAATTTGATTTCTTCTTCGTTGGTCTGGTCTCTATTATTTTTTCGACCTTGGATTACATAGGTTACACTATCCATATATGTCAAATCATCAAAGGAGAAGCTGCCATCAGTCGTCGTAAGATCTGTTTGGTGCAAAAGCTCATAGCCGAGTGCAGTTATCATCACGCTTGACTGCACACCTTCATCACTATCTTTTTCGCTTGTGAAACCTTCGATGGCGTATCCTCGCTCTGCTGGGTAATCTAAACTAGGTTCTGAGTTTTCAATATCTCTCCATGTAAATCTAGTCCAACCAACACACCTTAGAATTAAATCCAAGTAATACCTCTTGGTTTGAGTAATATCACCCAAATAATAATTCAAATTAGGTATGCGCTTTTTGAGATCAGAATTGAGTAAAAAGTAACTCTTTATATCTTGACTATGCGTGTCGGTATCTGCAAAAACTTCCTTGACCACGCTGACGGATAAATCCATATTTTTTTCTAGAAGTGCACTATCTAGTGTGAGCTCAAGAACGCGCTCCTCTTTTGAAGTATTTACATAAGTGCTACTAATGGATGGGGTATCAAAATTCCAATCATTATAGGCCATTCGTTCGGCATGAGGTCTTTCATATTTGTCAAAAACTGTAAAATGAATCAATCCTTGTGGAATCGTACTTTTCTTGAATTCAAGTGATTTTCCAATGCTTAGGTTATCCAGAAAAACGAAGACTTCACCTCTCGCATGACCGATCAAAAAAGATCCCTCCATCGAAGCATCATCTGATGATTCTACTTCTACAAAGAGACTTTCTTCTTGTGTTGCATTTACATTTAGACTGAGACCAGAACTCAATGTCTCAGGCAAATCAAAAAACAGATCCTCTCCCGACTGCTTGATCTTCAAGGTATACTTCTCACCCATCTCCGGCGTCAATGCAAATACTCCAACTCCTTGATGCATCGTAGAGACATCACTTATCAAATCACCAGTAGAAGAAATGACTTCACCTTCTATGGCTACTGGCATGTCACTAACTGTAGTCGCCTTAAAGGCAACTTGCGTAGATATCCCAGAGATTAATTCTCCTCCTTCGGGATAGAAGGAAACTCGCAGTACGCTACTATCGCCTTGGTTTATAGTCGCTGCATCGGTAAGGCTTGAGAGTGTGATATTTTTTTCAAATAAGAACTCACCTCCCTGATTACGCATATGGTTAGTATATGCTCTTAATTTATAATTGCCTGGCTCAAAATGAGACGTCCATTGCATATCACCCTTGAGTCCAATGTCAGTATGCAGCAGCCAATCCTTGACTACCACTCCTTGATCATTAAGAAGGTTTACATAGACTACTTGACTTTCTACGCGGTTCGTATGATCCACTCCATCAACTAGATATCCTTTGAACCACATATTTTCAAAAGGGAGATATACTGACTTATCTGTATGCAGAAATATCTTTTCTGGTTTATAGGCAGACTTATAAGCCAGAAGATCATCTAAGACACGATAAGAACCTCTTTCGGTGAAGATAACGTCTCCTGTATAGTCCCTGGGTTGTTCATAAGCGATGCGATTAGAGGCCCAATAATCTGACTCTTCTATCTCCTCTTCATTCAACAGGTATCCTTCATGGCTAATGATGAAGCGCCCAGTTTGTGAAAGCAAAAATGTTGAAGCATAAGCATTGCGAAATACATGATCCGCTACTCCCTTCGCAACGAACGATCTTACGAGCACGTCCTTAACTCTAACAGTAAGGAACTCTTCCACCATCAGTGTATCAGCTGTTGGCCCATATGACCACACAAGTTGATCTGCACCTAGCTGAGTATAAGTCATCCTGCCATCCGATCCAGGTCGCGTGATGCCAAACTCATATTCTTCAGAGTTAACTGGGTGACTAGTAATCAAAGACTTAAAGAATAGCTGACGAGAATGTCTATAAAACTCCTTTCTTCTCTTATGAACTTCGTCGGTCTTTTTTACATCATTTATAATATCCTCATAATAAATCTTCCCGCTATACACCACATCTTCCGAAAGAGACAAGGAGAACTTATCAAGCGTTATCTGCATATCATACCCTGTAAGCTCATTGCGAACTTTGATATTATCTACGGCATGAGCATAGAGCATACTGTCAGTCTCCTCAAACCAAATAACTTCAGGGTTCTGTATTTTTACCTTCCTACGAATCTTCCGATCACCAATAAAAGCCTCCTCAAATCTCTTCATCCAACTCTTGTACTTCTTGGACTTCTTACCCCTAGCCTTTATGGTAACTTCTGTAATGTCATATGACTTAGGAGCTAATTCTATCGACAGCTTCTCATCAGAATCTACCACTAGATCAAAAGAATAATCCTCATAGAGTAAGTGATTAACAACCACTATATAACTTGACTCAGACAGATCCTGAAGTACAACATGACCCTTTTCATCAGTATACTCTCCTACCGATGTATTTTCTAAAAAGACGAAAGCATTCTCTATGGGCTGGCCAGTTTCTTTCTCTTTTATATCTAACTCTATACTAACTGTCTGCAGATATCCTGAGACTGGCAGTAAAGTAATCCATAAAAAAAGTTGAAAAAGTCTGGTCATTAGCTTCGTTACTAATTATAACGCCCAGAATCTAGATAACGCTTCTCTGCAAAATCTGAGGTCGGACGGAGGATGCTCTGCGTAAGCGCAATACGGAATGAGACACCTTCGAGCTGTCGACAACAGGCAGAGATCACGGCGCCTGTAAATCGAATCGCAGGTGAAATACCTATCTTCACCCACCATGCAGCGCATCATGGTCATCGGTTGTGGCGGAGCGGGCAAATCCACCCTATCCAAACGTCTACATGATATACTGGGATTACCCATATTTCATCTAGATCAAATCTATTGGAAGTCTGGTTGGGTTGAATCTGAAAAAGAACAATGGATGGCAGCCTCTGAAAAACTAACTGACCTATCCAAGTGGATTATAGATGGTAACTATGGCAGCACGATGGATATGCGCATCAAGCGAGCGGATACAATTATCTATCTCGATTATTCTACTTTAAAATGCCTCTACCGGATTACAAAAAGGATATGGCGATACAAGGGCACATCAAGACCCGACATGACCGAGGGCTGTCCTGAGAGATTTGATCTGGAGTTTTATCACTACGTCCTCACCTACAATATGACGAGGAGAAAGAGCATCCTAACAAAACTAGATGCTGTCAAGGATGAGAAAAAAGTCTATGTACTTAAAAATGACAGGGAAGTCAAAGACTTTTTGGGCGAAATTCAAATTGGGTTGACTTGACATCTGTAAACTCTAGGAGTGCGGATCTTTATAACTCACCAGTATCCCCACTAAGCTCTCCGGTCATATAACACCAGCCTCATCATACTGATGATAATCCAGATGGATAAAAACAAAACTGGAAAGCCACCTAACACAGATAAGATCCTGATACCATCAAGACCCGCATAAGTGATCATCACCCAAGCTAACAAAGCAATGGTAACACCACATAAAAGCTTTATATATACAGGAGCCTCGGGAGACGTAGGAGAGATACCTTTTGTGCATATGGCACTCATGGCAGTAGTATTAGAATCTGCGGCTGTCACATAGGAGATGAATACGATGAATAACAAAGATGTTATGCCAAAGAGTCCCCACTCGGTTTCACCTATCAATGAGAAAATGACGCTTTGTGGCCCATCTTCTAATAACAAGTCATACAATACTCCTTCTTGATTAAGGTCGCGTATGACTGCAACTCCTCCAAATACGGTCACCCATAATATCGCAAATAGAGATGGATAAAATAGATTCACTCTTATAAACTCTCTTACAGTATAGCCGATGCCAAGTCTCCCTAAAAAGAGCGCTGATACAGGTGCCCATGCTAACCAATTAGACCAATAAAAAGTCGTCCAGCTATGACGCCACGTAGACGTCCCTCCATCTAGTCCTAAACTCCGAGGCAAGAAAGTCTTCGCATAATCCGATAATCCAGAACCAGCCAGACTCCACACACTTTTATCAGTAAGTGCCCATGCGAATACAGCAATAAAAATGACAAACAAAATCGTGTTAGTGAAAGACAACCATGTGATGCCCCTATGAAGTCCAGATATAGAAGAAACGATAAATGCTAAGGTGATAAGCCCTGCTATGATCGCCCACATGACAGCTCCCTGATGCATCTCCGATATCTTTTCTAACCCTCCGCCTATAGTGAGGATACCGGCTCCTAGAGCAGCCGACATGCCGCATATCAGTGCAACCAAGCAGACAATATCTACTATATCCTTAAAAGGTGTCGATCGCGTAACAGAAGAAGTATCTGCCACAACTGTCCCTCTCTCCATCAATGAGGCTACTCGATATGGCTTCTGAAAGTTATAATACAAGAGTGCGAAGAGCAACGATATCAGCGTATATATCGCATAGGGAGATAATGACCAATGCATGAAGAGCGTAGACATAGCGAATACTTTCGCCTCGCCCATGGCCATATCAGCATAAGGCGGTGCATGCATGTGATAAAGAGGCTCTGCACACCCCCAAAAGAGGATGCCAGTTGCTATCGTCGTACAAATCACAATGAAACACCATCGCGACTTTGGCAGGATTGGCTTTGCTCCCTCGCCACCGATCACCACATTTCCTAGTGGTGATACATATACGATGATAGTCGCTATCACCATAAAGAATACCGTCCAGTCAAATAACCAATCGAAGTGCTCCAAAATCCAAGTTTGGATAGCTTGCAAAGCATTTACGAAAGTGGAAGGACTAGCTAAAGAAGCGACAGAAACAAGACCAATAAACAAGAGAGTAGGAAGTGTAACAGAGAGCCTAAGTTGCGTCATATTTATCTCGTGAGGATCACGTAGTCTTTGACGACATTCTCCAAGAGCTCTTTCCGATTTTGTCCAGAGAGATTCACTTTGAGATCAGCTGCGACCTTATCCGATAGCGCAATGATAGCCTTTTTAGTGCTTCTATTTTTCCATTTGGCATGCCTAGAGAGGACTTCTTTGATCAGAACCATGTCCTTTTCTTCATACTTCGCCACCTGAGGATACATCACCTCGTGCACTCTGTCTTGTATACTCATCACACGTGATAGTGAGATATCTCCTTCCTCTTTAGTCTTGACGACGATGCACCCAGAGACAAGATCTCCTACTCTTTGGTTTCTAGGCGAACTGACGATACACAGGCCAGCAACACAGCCCAAAGACAGCGTCACGTCCAGAAGTCGAAATATCCACCGCAACAAAGCTTCGCCAGGTGTGGGCGAAACTCCACTAAGATTTACCACTTTGATCTTCAACAGTTTTTTCCCTGGAGACTGACCCCCATTGAATATCTCAAAGAGCAGATGATAAAAAGATGTGATGATGAGAATCAAGATCTGCATGATTGCTTCAGCCCCCGGGATCGAACCAAAAACGAGCGCTACCCCGCCGAGCAAAAAAGACATAGCTATAAGGTCCAATACGAGCGCAAGAAGCCGCTCGGAAGGCTTAGCCAGCTCATAGTACACAACTATATTATGCGATGTTCTTATCTCTATCTGCGTGGACATAGATGATTACAAGTTCACTTTCGTAAATATCTCAAAAGTCAAGTAGATTAAAATTAATCGTAATATAAAGATCATAGGTATTATTAACTAACTTTCGATCTTCAGGGCATCACCCTTGCGATACCATATGAATGAATCCACCTTCATAGAACAAAATAAAGAACAGTGGCAAGAGCTAGAAAAACTTCTTAAGTCATCTAGCCGTGATCCAGATCGATTAGAACAGTTATTTACGAAAGTGTCAAGTGATCTATCATATGCGCGCACTTTCTACCCTAATCGAACCATCAGGATCTATCTCAATAGTCTGACGCAGCGTGTATTGGATCTAATACAGTCGAGAAAGCACAAGTTCTCATGGTCCCTTATCGGAAAATTTTATCGCGAGGAACTCCCCGCAGAATTGTGGAGATCTCGCAAAGCTCTACTGATGAGTCTTGCCATCTTCATAGTGGCAGCTACCATAGGAGCCCTATCCACAGCTTCTAACACGGACTTCCCGAGGGTCATCCTCGGTGATACTTATGTGGATATGACCGAAAAAAATATCAATGACGGAGATCCCATGAAGGTGTACAAAGACATGGAGCAGAGTGAGATGTTTTTTGCCATCACTCTTAATAATATCCAGGTCTCCTTTCTGACTTTCATCATGGGCTTATTTGGCAGTATTGGTACAGTCATCATCTTGCTTCGCAATGGCATCATGCTCGGAGCCTTTCAGTATTTCTTTTATCAGAAGGGCTTGTTCATGACCTCTTTTCTGACGATTTGGATACATGGTACCATAGAGATATCAGCCATCATAATCGCTGGCGCTGCAGGTCTCATACTAGGAGATGGACTGCTTAATCCGAAGACTTATGGAAGATCGCTTTCCTTACAAGTCGCAGCCAAGCGTTCGATCAGGATACTACTAAGTACCATTCCCCTTTTTGTGATAGCAGGATTTTTAGAATCCTTTGTTACCCGGCTGACTGGTGCTCCGATAATCATCAAAGTGGGTATCATACTTGCCTCTCTTGGATTCATCGTATTTCATTATATCATCTATCCTTATCAGTATCAGAAGAAACATAAGCTTCATGATCATGACTATCAGGTCAAGACAAGTGGACTAGAAGAAAGCGATCAAGAGAGGATGCTCTATCGCAAGCCTTCTAAGATGTTAGAATTATCTCTTGCACAGTTTAGACTATATGTCGGTTCATTTTTCTACCGTGGAGTACTACCAGTTATACTTGTGATGACTGGTATATATTGGCTATGGGCCAAGGCTAATGCTGTGCTAGGCATCGAGTATTATGAGGATATAGGATATCATCTTCTTTTTGATTTTAGCAGAGGTGGTATATCTCTTGGTATCGCTTACATATTTGTTCTACTACATCTGATAGTTGTTATAGCCATCATATATTATGAAGAAGTCATCACTTGGCGTAAATATCTACTAGCACTCAAAAGATGGTCTATAGGTATCCTGATGATGATAACTCCTCTATTCGCCCTTTTCTACGTTTTCCCTAGTTGGGCATCGATTATTATATTTTTTGTGGTAGCTCCACATCTGGCGTTTCTATTTATATTTTATCATACACAGCAAGGTTGGTCGATACCTACTGCATTTAGAGAGGCGTTGTCATTTAGCTATAGCAGGTACGACCAATATATCCTCGCATTTCTCTTTGTCTCCTTCGTCTATCTGATGCTCTGGCTAGGATCTAGTTTTTTGAATACTGTTATCTATGATTTCATCTTTGATGTGCATGAGATATTTCCAGGCAAGATTTCTTCCGCTGTTTACTTTGACTGCCTACTACGTATCGTGATAGGATCCATAATGCTATTGCTGTACAGCTTTTATTATTTTAATCAACATCAGTCTACTCTTTGCAAATTAGAGGGTATCGATCTTGAAGAGAAAATTGAAAACTTCGGACTTTCCAAATAGATGAAATTGAAGCTTCATATATCGATTTTCTTTTTTCTATTGTTAGCGATAGAGTCCACCGTCGCTCAGCAAGGTACAAGGATGATAGAGGATCGCATATCTGCAGAAAAAGTGTCGGAGCTTGGAGAAGGTGTGGATATATTAAAAACTAAAAAGGTCTGGCGACCGCGACAAGGATTTGGCGGAGACTCTACTACTGTCAATAGTCGCCGCAATGCAGACTCACAAGATTATACAGCACAAAAGGATGAAATAAAAAGTCCAAATTTAGGATTCCTGAGTCCACTGTTTTTTATAATTAAGTATGCTATGATCATATTGCTCATCATCAGCATACTCTATCTGGCAGTACAAATACTTCAACACGTCAAGGACGATAGCGACGTCAGTGTTGATACAGAATTCGATGAAGTAATCGAAGAAGAGGATATCAGAGAGATGGACTTAGACAGCATGCTCCAAGATGCTCTAGCCACCCACAACTACAAACTTGCCATAAGAATTAGATTTTTGATGCTTCTAAAGAAGCTGACAGACCAGGAGCTTATCGAGTGGTCCCAGGAGAAAACTAATCGCGACTATATACGAGAACTTCGTAGACATCCTTCGATAGATCTTTTTAAAGAAGCAACACTAGGTTTTGAGCTAGCATGGTATGGCGATCAAACCCCTGACCATCAAGAGTATGCCTCCTTTGATACCCTGATTGATCGCATCAGTAATTCTATAACCACATACTCAACTGAAGCAGTGTGAATAGATCTATAGCCATACCGGTCATCATAGCTGTACTTCTTGGACTGGGATTACTCTATATGAGCTTCCAGCGAGTCACAGAAGCGTTTATAGATCGAACAGAAAGTTATTATTACGAGAGTGATGAAGCCTTTGGCACTTCTATTCTGGCAGGCATATTAGAAGAAGTCTATGGTGAAGATAAAGTGGTCCCTCTATCTGAAACGGGAGCTCTCACCATATCCTCAAAAAATAAAAATAAAGGATACTTCATCATAAGCGACTACCTCTTCTATGATGTAACAGAACTAGATAGTCTGCGTGAGTTCATACGTGCTGGAAATCATGCCATGTTCTTAGCCAGTAGCGCATCTTATGAACTGGACTCTACCTTACTACATAATCTACTGTGGGAAGAATCCGACAGTGATTCGATCTTACATCTTTCTATCGCTCAAACAGACAATGTCTATGACCTTAATTGTCACTTGGATCAACTCGACACTTTAGAGTCAAGGTACTATAGTACCATCACTATCCCTTCTGAAGATTCTATAGGCTATATCATACATGGCTATCAACAAGAAGGCGAGGTAGTCTCCATCTCCTATCCCTTAGGCCAGGGCTCCATATATCTACATAGTATCCCTTACGCCTTTACTAATGTCGCCTTGAAGCAAGAAGGCATGAATGACTATGTCAGAAAGATTCTACCCCTGATGGATATAGACACCTTATATCTCGACCATACTTATTATATGGATTGGACAGATACAAGGGATCAAAATATACTACAGTACATCATGTCTCAACCAGGGTTAAAAGCCGCCTACTACTTAACTCTAGCAACGCTATTGCTCTTTCTAATTTCTCGAGCAAAAAGACGGCAAAAAGTAGTGCCCGTCATACTAAGTGATGAAAATACAAGTCTAGAATATGTACACACCGTCAGTCAGCTCTACCGCTCCCATAATCAGCATTACAAATTAGTGAAACATATAGAAACCATTTTTAACGAATGGGTACACAAAAAGTACTTTATAAAAAGAGACCATCACAACTTTATTGATGTGCTTTCACAAAAAAGTAAAATAGAAAAACCGAAGATTGAAAAAATTCTGAATCAAATCAAATCTGCCAAGGGCAACACGAGATTTGATGAAGATAGACTTATCAATCTTCATAAAGATTTACACCACTTCTATAAAAATTGCAAATGAATATAGACGATCAAAAAGATGTGCCGTCTGAAGATGCTGGTATCAACCCATCACAAGAACACCTCCCAGAACAAGAAGCTATAACTACGCCCACTCCTCCCATTGAGACATCGCCATATAGCTATCGGCCGAAGGTGGATATCACTCCTTTCGTAGAAAAAATGAAAGCTGTACAAGATGAAGCAGACAAGGTACTCATAGGCCAAGACGAATTGATAGAACTGATATTAATCGGCATCGTCAGTGGTGGGCATATCTTACTCGAAGGTGTACCTGGCATAGCAAAAACCTTGAGTGCTAAGGTGATTTCTAAAACCCTCGATACAGAGTTTACGCGCATACAATTTACGCCCGATCTCATGCCCTCGGATATCATAGGAACATCGGTGTTTGATCTAAAGAGTAGCGAGTTCTCATATGTCAAAGGACCTGTCTTTTCTAATATCGTACTCATAGATGAGATCAACCGAGCTCCTGCAAAAACACAGTCAGCTCTTTTCGAGGTCATGGAAGAAAAGCAGATCACTTTTGAAGGAGTGACCTACCCGATGGACTTTCCTTTCTTCGTCATAGCTACTCAAAACCCGATAGAACAAGAAGGCACCTACCGCTTACCAGAGGCACAGTTGGATAGATTTCTAATGCGCATAAAATTAGACTACCCCAGCCTAAAAGATGAGATTAGAATTTTACAGAGGTTCAAGAGTGAAGATCAAAAGAACTTGACCAATGCTATCAACAAGGTGTTAGGTCCCGATGAACTAAGAAAACTGATAGACATCACCAAAGAGATATATGTCAGTGATCAGATGCTGACATATGCTGCACAGATCGTCCATGAAACCCGCAATCACGCTAAGATCTATCTGGGAGGATCTCCTAGAGCTTCGTTAGCTATCATAAGCACTTCCAAAGTGGCAGCCATCCTATCTGGGAGAGATTTTGTTACACCCGATGATATCAAGTATGTCACACCACACATACTCAATCACCGTATCCTACTTACTCCAGAAGCCGAGATGGAAGGTCTTGATGAAGATCTATGTATTAAAGATATACTAGACAGTATCGAAGTACCGCGATAAAGATGAAAGACATCTTCCTACAATCCAGATTCTACTACGCCATGTCTATGGCCATCATCACGTATATATTAGTATATGCTCTCGGTAGATCGATCTGGATAGGTCATGTTATCTTAATCACCGTCATCGCCATGGCGCTATATGACTACCTCATATTAAGGTCAGTGGTGAAGAAGATAGATGCAGAAAGGAGTGTATCAGACCAGTTATCACTCAGTGATCAACAACCTGTAAAATATCAAATCACTAACAACAGTGCTACGGCAGTACTCATAGAACTACTTGATGAGCTACCATATCAACTACAACAACGCAAGTTTCTCTATCAGCTTGAACTCCCTGCAGAAGAAAAGTGGAAGGTAGAACACCACATACAACCTACTAAGAGAGGATTATATCAATTTGGCAAACTTCATCTCTATGTATCTCATGGATTTATCAACTTCTTACAGAAGCGCATCACCTTTGATATGGACAAAGATGTAGAAGTCATCCCCTCTTATCTACAGATGAAGAAGTATGACCTAGAAATATTTAATAGTGTCTCTATGATGTCGGGTATCAAAAGAATCAGGCGCATAGGCAGAACAGACGAGTTTGAGCAAATAAAGAACTACACCCAAGGCGATAACATAAAAAGTATCAACTGGAAAGCTACATCTCGCAAAAATGAGATCATGATCAATCAGTACCAGGATACACGATCACAATCCGTCTACTGTATCATCGATAAGGGGAGGTCCATGAAGATGCCATTCGACAATCTCGCTCTTCTTGATTACTCCATCAACTCTACTCTTGTCTTGAGTAATATCTGCCTCAAAAAGTATGACCGTGTAGGACTAGTAACTTTTAACAACGAAATCAGCACCTTACTGCCAGCAGATAACAAGGCCGGTCAAATCTCCAGAATATCTAGACTACTCTACAACCAAGAAACAGGATATCTGGAGTCCAACTATCAGTCTCTTTATCTCTACATAAGAAAGATGATCTCTAGAAGATCCATCATGATCATGTTTTCAAATTTTGAAAACCTCTATGACATGAGACGGGCCCTACCCTATCTACGCCAACTTAATAAGCGACACCTGCTCGTCATCATATTCTTTACTAATACAGAACTAGTAGGAGAATCCGAACGAGAAGTAAGTACTGTCTCAGATATATACGATGTTACTTTTGCAAAGAGAGCACTTGTAGAAAAAGATATGATAGCAGAAGAACTTCGATCTCACGGCATACAAACTATCCTATCCAAGCCTGAAGAGCTTTCTATCAATGTCATCAATAAGTATCTGGAGATCAAGGCGAAGAGGATGTTGTAGTGGTTTTTTTACATCTACTCCTGTTTTAAGTCAGTTTTAGCTTTGTTCCTGCCTGCCTCTAGCAGGTTTATAGTTTCTCTTGAGTTGTAAGGTTATGAGAGCGGGTGAGCGGGGGCAGCTCAATCATAATTCAAGGTCAACTTAAAAGCTATACAGTCAGATTCTATATTGTTCAAATCAAATAAAAACGCCAATACCTCTCCTTGATAAAAATTCTCATATGGGTCTTCATATTCTCTACTACCAATAAGCCTTAACTCACCATATAAGAGTCCATCGTATACTTCACTGAGATATATTTTCTTTACTCCCTCTGATACTCTAGATGATTTGGTTGTCCATTTAAGATTTTTAGGAGTATATGATTCCATCCATTGACGAAAGGTCACATCAAGACTTGATTCAGACTGGGATATCAGCCTATGTGATAAATCATTCTCACATTTATCTGATTCTATGTCTTCTTCAAAAAGCAAAAAATTCGAAGCCAGTGATGGAATTGTATATTTGGAAATAGATGCATCTGATTGATTCCCTCCAAAGTAATCAATTAAATAATCAAGAGATCTTTCGTTCAATATTTTGGTAAAGTCGACAACTTCGTATTTGTAATTCTCTTTAGGAGCAATGCCTTCACTAGTCTTCTCATGGTTATGTTTACAACTAACACTAAATATCATAAATCCAATCGCTATAAGTTCTCTCACTTATCTTTATTTTAGTGGTATCCATTTCACAAGATTATTGCCATCCCGAATAATATAGTGTGATACGGAATATCTTATGGGAGAGACATACATTTCCCCTGCTCTTGAAGAACTCTGTTTTTCTCGCATATCGTATATCACCTCATCAAGAAAACTCTGGTTTTGTTTAATAATGCCGCAAACAGAGTTTGCTTTGTACTACTCCTTACTATAGATACTGGAAAAGAGACTTTTCCAGTAGCGTTGGATCTTCGAAAGGTCCGACGCAAGATGCGATCGGACAACGCATCTTGCGATAAGGTCATTTATGAGGTCGCTCTCTCCCCTCTTTTGTCTTATAGTTTCTCTTAAGTTGTAGGCTTAAGAGAGCGGGGGTTAAACTAATAAGGATATGGATTCTCAACCAGTGATCCTGCAAAATAGGATTCTATTGTATAATCAGTTGATATAGTAATTTCTTCAATTC
>CAYYBR010000033.1:20256-23007 GCA_964470035.1 uncultured Saprospiraceae bacterium | reverse complement strand
TGAAGACTAAATATAATCTCGCCAGTACCCATGAGCTCCATGGCCATGGGCTGGCTTTTTAGTGGATCGTATAGTTCTTCTTGCTGATCTTGCTCGCCGACTATGATATTGATAATCCAGTCTTCATCTATAGTGGCGACAGATCTCTTGACTGACTGACCATCTGACCGGAGCCCTGCTATGACCTTTCTATTGATAAGGACGCCGTTTTTATCATAGCTAGCTAGGATATAATCGTATTCTAAGAGCTTTCCTCTCCAGTAGACAACGGCATGAAAGTCTTTAGTGTCCGGGATGATGATACATGCGATGTACTCCGTTAGGTCTTCGTCATCTTCTTCAGGAGAAGATTCATCCTGAAGGAGAAACTGTCGTATCACATCAGCACCCAGAGGGGTGTTCTTCCTATCGAAGTATCCGATATTTTCATCAGAAAAGGTGATCGGCAACTTTTCTTTAGCAAAGTGCTTTAAGAATATTTTGAATGACTGCGCTCTAGTCATAAGTAATACGGTTGCTAAGGTGTTTTCAGTTTATGAGTCGTACTCTCCTCTCTGATTAGATCGGAGATAAGTCTATCGAAATATACTTTTATAATTTTTTCTTCATCGTATAGTTCTTTCACAAGCAGTCTACCTCGATGTCCCATGATGATCCTGTCTTGGTGCGATAGTGACATCATCTTGATCATGGCTGATATCAGCTCTTCTAACGACTGTGGTCGTATCAAGAATCCGTTTTTGTCGTGTTGTACGACATCACGACATCCCACTTGATCTGTAGTGATGATCGGTCTCGACATACTTGCGGCTTCTAAAAGTATGCGTGATACTCCTTCTTGGTAATAAGAAGGATAGACGATACAGTCTGCTCTGTCTATAAAAGGTCTAACATCTTCATGCGAACCCAGATAGTTGATAATACCCTCATCTTGCCATTTGTGGAGATCGTTCAGACTAACTGACATGCTATCTTCTGGATTTACAAATCCCACTACCTCGCATCTTACTTTATATCCAGCTTGGACCATATGTCGTGCAGCCTCTATGTAGGCTAAGATGCCCTTGTCGTGGAGTAACCTGCCCGCATATAAAAATCTGAATATTTTCTTATTTGGCTTGGGTTCTGATCCTATGAATCTTCTTGTATTAACGCCTTCTGACGGTAGGAGAAATATCTTTTCGCTTTCGACTATGCCTTCTTTGACAAGCCGCTTTTTATCTTCTGTGTTGAGTACCCAGACTTCTTGATTAGCCTTAGTAGCTTGTTGATACAGACGATTGATGAGAAGCTGGGTATATTTTGATAATTGAAAGGTCCTGCCTAACCCAGTCACTACGCTGATAGAAGTAAGCCCAAGCCAGCTACATGCTATAGATCCGTATATATTCATTTTGATGGTGTAGTGAAGGACCAGATCTGGGCGTTGATCTTTATATATCTGATATAGATGATACCAGGTCTTCATATCAGTGAAGGGCGAAGTACTGTGCGCTTTGAGATTGAGGGATATGTAGGTGACTCCAGCAGCAGTCAGTTTATCGGCATAGTCATCACGAGGGGCGATGGCGATAACCTCGATGCCTTTGTCAAGCATCGCTCTCATCACTCCAAGTCTGAAGTTATAGATGCTCCAAGCTGTGTTAGCGACTAGAGCTACTTTGATGGCTTTCTTCTTATTCAAATGACTTATTATGTAGACTTGATCTTACCTGCTTTATTTCTTGTTCTTGAGATCTAGGATAGATTAAGAGTACATCATCCTCATCTATGATGATGTAATCCTCAAGCCCTTTTACTACGATCAGTTTATCCTGGCTACTAGTTTTTATAAGATTGCCATGACTTGTTATGACCTCATGTTCTTTTGATAAGATGACATTACCATCTTCATTTTTATCTAGGTACGCATACAAGGATCCCCAAGTCCCTAAGTCAGACCAACCCAGATCTACAGGGATCGTATAGACATTAGTAGCGTGCTCGAGTATGGCATAGTCCACAGAGATTTTATCGGTGTTGGGATATACCCTGTCTATGTAGTCCTGTTCTTTAGAAGTCCCATAAATCGACGGATCTTGTGACAGGACATCAAGTATTTGTGGTGCGGTTTTACTAAAGTTATTGATGATCGTCCGACAAGACCATATGAAGATGCCTCCATTCCAGACATAGCCACCTTGCGCGATATACATCTCAGCGACCTCTTTACTTGGTTTTTCTTTGAAGGAGTTGACCTTATAGATCCCGTCTGATTGATGTGCTGCATCGTAGTTGATATATCCGTAGCCTGTATCGGGCCTCGAAGGCTCTATGCCTAAGGTGACGATGGCTTCTTGTTCACTTGCCCATCGATATCCTTTGTCCATCGCTTTCGCAAATGCTTCTTCATCTGCGATGATATGATCAGCAGGTAGCATAGCAAAGACGGCATCAGGGTCCTTGGCCTGCAGATGAAGGGCAGTGTAGGCTACGCAGGGTGCAGTATTATTGCGCGTGGGCTCTAGCAATAGATTTTTTGAGGTGAGCATAGGTAACTGCTCTAAGATCTGATCAGCATACTTCTTGTTACTGACGATATAGATATGATCTTCAGGCACGAATCGCAACACTCGACTGACGGTCTGCTGAAGTAAGGAAGATCCACTCCCAGTAATATCTAAAAACTGCTTGGGTCTTGCTTCCCTACTCGATGGCCAAAATCGTGAACCAACTCCTCCGGCCATGATGGCTACATACCTATGCGATGAT
>CAYYBR010000033.1:0-20156 GCA_964470035.1 uncultured Saprospiraceae bacterium | reverse complement strand
CTTCTTACGATCTTTGCAGGGAGTTATGAAGTCTTACTTTTCTCGTCCTTGCTTATTGGCCTGGGCAATGGCTGCACGGAAGCTGCCTGTAATCCGATGATAGCAGACGCCTATGAAGGCAACGAGATGAGTAAGTACATGAATAGGTTCCACATGTGGTTTCCAGGGGGCATACTTGTTGGCAGTTTGCTGTCCATCCTGATGACGGATACACTAGGGCTAGGGTGGCAAACTCAAGTTGGGATATTATTAATACCGACTGTGATCTATGCTGTTCTCTTCTTTGGAGAGAAGTGGCCAGGAGCTAATTCTCCAGAAGAAGCAAGCTTATCGTCTAACTTTTCAGCCATGTTATCACCCCTCTTCTTATTCATGCTCTTCTGCATGGCTTTTACAGCAACAACGGAGTTTGGTACTAGCAACTGGGTGCCGATTACACTGGGGGGCGTTACCGATCAACCGATGTTAGTACTCGCTTGTACTTTTGGCGTGATGACTATTGCTAGATATTTTGGAGGCTCTGTGGTAGCTCAATTTAATACTGTGGGAGTCTTACTTGGATCAGCTATATTATCAGTTATCGGAGTGTACCTGCTGAGTGTAGCTACGGGAGGACTTGTGTATGCGGCGGCTATTGTTTTTGGATTAGGTATCGCATACTTCTGGCCAAATATGATTGGCTTTGTAGCAGACTATATACCAAAGAGCGGAGCCATAGGATTGTCACTTGTAGGCGCAGTAGGTTTGTTTATGGCAGGTGCTATCCAGCCTCTTTTCGGTGGATTAATAGAAAAAAATAGAAGCATAGTAGAAGGCAAAGGATTAACGGGTAACGAACTCGATATTGCTACGGGTCAGATGACTCTTTCGAGTATGATGTATTTGCCCATAGTATTGATCATTTTGTTCGCTATTCTACACTTTTGGATGAAAGGAAAGCAGCCAGTGAGTTCAGCTTCTCACTAGCATAACTAACTACTACAAGAAGGGATGATACCACTGTATTATCCCTTCTTTTGTTCATGGCGAAAATCACTCATATGATATTTACCTCGAGTGATATAATATTAAGTTCGACCTTATAACTATACTGTGATGCAGGTGTGGCACAATATTTTCACTATACGTATTGTTTAAATGTCACAATGATTGATTTTAGGACCAACAACCATATATGCAGCACAACTACACTACGAATAACATCATACGATACATTTATAATGAACTTCCGGCTCTAGAACATCTAGAGACTGAGTATGCCATAGAGCATAACCGAGAGTGGAAAGACATTTATACCAAAATGAAGAGTGCGTTTAGTGCTCTACCAAGGATTCAGTTTGCGCCACGTAATTCATCTATCAGATCGATATTACGTTACGCAGAAACTGTCTAATATCGTTTATATCAAGGCTGGATACAGTACTTCGGGATAGCGGCTTCCCATAGTGACCCGATCTTTTGATAGGTGTCCTTAGAGTTTTGCATTCTGATGATACGATCGTCTATCTCTGTGATAGGTGTAAGTTCTCCCATCGTGCCGGTACAAAAGACATAGTCTGCAGTATATAACTCAGTAAGTGAGATATTTTTTTCTTCGATAGCGACCTCGTTCTCTTTACACAGTTGAATAACCATACCTCTTGTGATGCCATGAAGACAGGCGTCAGCATAAGGCGTATAGACCTTATGGTCCCGGATCATAAATATGTTAGTACCATTAAGCTCCGCAGCAAATCCTGCATAATCTAACATCAAAGCAGCATCCTTGCCAGCTACGTTCGCTTGGATCTTTGCCTGTATATTATTGAGTAGATTGTTATGGTGAATTTTACTATCGAGAAATGAAGGGTTATTTCGTCTGATCGTGGAAGTTGCTACAGTTATGCCATGATCATTATCATATACAGGAGGTTTCCATTCTGCTAATATGATCAGACAACAGCCAGACTGATTAAGTCTTGGGTCCATACCAGAGGTGATCTTTTCACCACGAGTAAGTGTGAGTCTGATATGTGTGTCTTGAGTCATGCCATTTGCCTTGAGCGTCTCTCTGATGGCCTGACGGATATCTTCATTACTTGGTATCAACTCAAAGGCAAGCGCATGTGCACTGTCAAATAGACGATCAAGATGTCGGTCAAGCATCATGATACCTTCAGGATAAACACGCAGACCTTCCCAGACGGCATCGCCACCTTGCACTACACTATCAAAGACAGATACTTTAGCATCAGCTCGGTCTACTAGGCCTTCACCAACCCAGACCTTGAGATCTCGGTTTCGTTCATCAAACTTTTGGAGCATATCAGTTCTTATAGATCACACCATCTTTCATGACAAACTTCACATCTTGAAGGATAGTTATATCGTCGAGTGGATCACCTTCGACGGCGATGATATCTGCCATCTTACCAGCCTCAAGTGTACCATAGTTGTCTGAGATGCGTAGAAGATCAGATGCGCCGACAGTAGCAGACTTGATGGCCTCATAAGCAGGCATGCCAGCTTCGACCATGTAGAAGAATTCCTTAGCATTGTCGCCATGTGGCGAAACAGCAGAGTCTGTACCAAAGGCGATGTTTACACCAGCTTTGTACGCTTTCGCAAATGTGTCTTGTATCTGAGGCCCCACTTCTATAGCTTTCTTTCTTACCATAGGAGGGAAGAACTGAGGTGAGGTAGTCGCCTTTTCATAGACAAACTTTCCTGCAGAAATAGTTGGGACATAATATGTGCCTTTTTCTTTCATCAACTGCATCACTTCCTCTGTCATGAAGGTGCCATGCTCTATACTGTGTATACCTCCTTGGACAGCGCGCTTCATACCCTCCGCTCCATGAGCATGGGCAGCAGCTACAAAGCCATAATCATCTGCCGTACTTACGATGGCCTCGATCTCTTCAACAGTAAACTGTGGTCCTTGCCCATCTTTGGCAACACTTAGCACACCACCTGTAGCGGTTATCTTGATCACGTCAGCACCATTCTTATAGCGCTGTCGTACGGCCTTCTTGGCATCTTCGATACCATTCACTACTCCCTCTTTCGGGCCGGGGTCTCCTTGAAGATCTTTTCTTACCCCATTAGTTGGATCAGCATGACCACCAGTAGTACCTATGCCTTTCTCACATGTGTAAATCCTTGGACCATCTATAAATCCTCGATTGATCGCATTGCGCAGGGAAACATTAACTCCTGATCCGCCAAGGTCTCGTACTGTTGTAAATCCTGCCATCAGCGTCTTCTTACAGTAGGTAGTTGCTTTGAGTGCGACATCTGCATCGTTCATCCTAAAGCCTTCCTCGTATCTCTTCGGACTACTCTGACCTTCGATGTGGACATGCATGTCCATGAACCCTGGCATGACACTGTGATTTTTTAAGTCTACGGTTCTTACTGTATCAGGCGCCTCTATATATCCCGGTCTTATGCTAGTTATCTTGTTATTCTGGACGATGATAGTTTGCTCAGACTTCGGATTACTATCTGTACAATCGAGCACAGTGCCACAGTAGAGATAAGTAGTCGACTGAGCATAGATACCTTGACATATGAATATGCTTAGCGCAATTGTGAAAAAGGTCTTCATTGTATTTTTTTTAGACAATGTCCAATGTAGTGAATTACCTTGTATAGACGATGATGAGAAGAATCCTCTTATTGTCGGCTGTGATCTCGTGGGCCTCGCCGACTTATGCGCAGTCGAACCATGTTTATGCAGTACCTTATACTTCAGAATTGATAGCTATAGACGGTCATCAAGGGTTACCTTGGAATCATGCTAGCTGGTCTACATACTTCACCGATATCGTTACTGGAGAATCAGCTCAACACAATACTAACTTCAAAGCTCTCTGGGATGATGAAAACTTGTACTTCTATTTTAGGCTTCTTGGAGGTGACTTAGAGGCTAGTGGCAACGTAGATCACGAACCACTTTTTTCTTTTGACAATGTGATAGAGATTTTTCTGGATCCAGGTGCTGATCAAAAAGAATACTATGAACTTCAGATTAACACTAAAGGCACCAGATGGGAGTTGTTGCTCGACAAACCATATAAAGATGGGGGAGTGGCGACTAGTCCATATGAACTCGAAGGACTAGAGTACGACATATATTTAGAGGGCACACTAAATCAATCTGAGGATTCAGATAAATACTGGACAGTGGAGTTGAAGATTCCATGGAATTCGATCCCCGGTGTTACTTCAGTTCCTCCTGCTGACAACTTTAAAGTGAATTTCTCTAGAGTCCATCAAGATGACGACGATATCGAGACTCCACCGCAGTATTGGCTATGGACCCCTATGGGGAAGTTTGATATCCATATACCTGAGCGATGGGGTAGCTTGATATTTATCAAGAAATAAGAGATATTATTTTTCTAATTGTGACTCAAGAGATGCATACATGCTTCCATCGGATTTAATACATCCATTTTGTAGCATGTTGTATAATTCTAATTCTCTATTAGGAGTGTAGGCTTTTGAAGTGTGATAGATTCTAAGGTGATCGCCGCCTTTTTTGATTAGACTTTCACGCCCTTCTTTTGAAGAAAGATCTATGCTGCCATCTTCAGTATCAACGCCTATCAGATGTATTTTGTCCTCGGGGCAATAGAAAGTCTTAATTGAAGACTTGCTATAGTGTGTTAGATGGGTGATCCCTCTTAAGATTTTTTCAAATACGACATCACTAAAAAGCTCGACCATACGATCTGCCTTTTCTTGGTTCTTTTTTAATTTGAGCCAATCATCGGCGACGATACCATTCAGTACAAGGAATTTTACGAACTCATCTTCGAGCTCTTTGAGTTCTTCTGTAGTTAGGAGTCTATACTTGGCCAATAAACTATAATTGTAACGGTCTAGAGAAGTGGTCGAGAACTAGAAATATTTGCCCGAAAGGCAAAGCCCAGATAATTAGTTATTACGGATGGGCTATCCTCTATGTCTTCTGTGCGATGGATCAAGTTCATATCCACATAATACGATGGAGCTAACTTCCATGTTGCCGTGAGATGGAGTGACATTATATCATGGGCTATACCCTGACCAGTAAAATTGCCAAAATCGCTTTGTCGACTTTCATTGTTGAGTAAGATGTTTCTTCCAACATTAACTGTGGGATTGTCACCAAAGTTAGCGCGATGTATTAACCCGGTGAGAGAAAGTCTGTCGAGTGGTCTATACTTGATTTTTATAATTTGTTCTGTAAAGTTAGCTCCATAAGGATGAGCCAGTGCCTGGTTAAAATGAGTGTAACTAGCAGTAGGACGTGCTCCAATATCTTGATCGCGATGGGTGTAGGTATAAGGTCTAGCACTATTAGCCTCCACTTGAAGATCAAGATGAGCTATACCAAAAATATCAAATGCTTTTCCTCCGATCTGATATCCTACTTTGTTACCCCACCAACCTTCTCCACTAAAGATTTGATCTGTTCTTAATTCGTCCAATATAAACTGGCCATAGAGTTGTATGCCACTCACTGGGGTATAGTTGATATTAAGTCCAAGAAGAACATTGTCTGGACTATCTAACAGTCGTTCGACTGTTCTGTAAAAGATAACAGGATTAAGATATTGTAATTCAAATCCCTGGTCTCGAGAGAATATAACACTTTCAAAAAGTCCAAAGCTCAACTTGGGAGAAACCTGCAGACTGAGATAGTGAGCAGCCATGTATTTTTTTGGAAGAAGACTGTCGCCTACATTGTCTCTAGATCCAGTAGCGCTAAGTTCAGCAAAGGTGTTTTGCAAATGAAAAATGGAAACTCTTGTGTTCAACTGAAGATATAGATAGTTGTTAGCATAGTCACTTAAAAGCATGGACCTGATACCATTACCTATAAAGTGTTTGCCATGTCCGAAGTGTACATCTATAGATTGAGATAACTTAAAACCAACATAGGCTTGCGCATTCAAGAAATCCCATCCATTGACACGGTCTATGATGCCACTTTGGTAGGGCTTGAAAAAGCCTTGCCCAGGGATGACGCCTATTCGATCTATTTCATTTTCTATATATGGTAGAAATTGCTGTTGATTTTCAAAGATGCTTGTGTAGAAATATACCTTATCATCGATCAGACCTCTGACTTTCAGGCCTCTTGTATTTTGAAAAATAAAATCATCGGAGTTTCTATCATCACCTACCTCAAAATGAAAAACTGGATCTATCTTAAGAAAGAAGTTTTCTTGATCCAATACAAAGAAGGAGTGTGGATCTCTATAAAAATTAGACAACCACCCCTTTTTAGGTTTTGGTGTAGGGGAAAGTTCGTCCTGATTTAGCTTTAATCGTTCGGGTACACTTAATAAGATATCGGTGAGATCTGATCGGTCTATCACAGTGGCCGTCTCTGCGAGTTCTGGGTTAGTAATCAGATGTACCCAGCTTTGGTAGCGTATACTATTATGTGGATAGTCTAATTCGTACTTGGTAGATAACCTATCTAGTGTATGATCCCTCTCAGGATTGTAATCCATACGGGTTAGCTGGCTATATACCAGCAGGTATGAACCGAGAAATAGTATGATGAAAAAGAGCCTCTTCACCCTTCAAAGTTGCAAAATCTATCTCATATATAAAAAACTGCTATATGTAAGACACATTAGGTCAAGCTTTGAAACTTAAGAGAAAGTTTTGGACAGCCAGATCAAAAGCATCTCCGTCATTATCAACAAAGGAGACTTTTAGTGGGAGGACGAGGATGGGGAGGTCGTGCTGACGTATAAACTCATGATGAAGGATCAGTCTGGTGGCGTCTTTTTCAGTAGTTACGATGGCCGCGTTTTTGTATTTCAGGTTTTCATATTTCTGCTTCAGCAGTGATACTTCATGAGGAGAGAAGTAATGGTGATCCTCAAAGATCATAGTGTGTACGCGATCTGCTTTTTGTTCCAAGTAATCCAGAAGATAGGACTCATCCGCTATGGCTGATAGAAGTATCAGCTCATCATAGTCTGCCAGTTCATGTCTCGTGCCGCGGATGATATGATAAGGAAGGCCATAGATATATCTCGAGAAGAATAATTTTTGGTGCGGTTGTATGTCCAAAGATGCTCTAAGTGCATCCGCCTCTTCAGGAACTATCTCATCAGGACACTTGGTTACGACGATGATATGAGCGCGATGAGCACCGGATTTCCACTCTCGCAGCCTTCCTATAGGCAGTAGATGATCGATAGAGTAGGGCCGATAGTATTCTGTGAGAAGTATGTTTAGTCCTGGTGTCACTGACAAGTGTTGATAGCTATCATCGAGGAGTACTACTCGGATATCTGGCCTACGCTGAAGCATCTGAGGGATGCCAATAGATCTACTCTCTGATACAGCGACGACAACCCCTGGGTATTTCAGTCTGTATTGGAGGGGTTCATCTCCTGCGGTAAGTGATGTGTCAGTTCTTTCGACTACTCTGAAGCCTTTCGTTTTGCGTCGATAGCCTCTACTTAGTATACCTGTTACGAGATATGGGTTCAATAGTCTTATCAGATATTCTACATGAGGGGTTTTACCCGCGCCACCCATGGTAAGGTTGCCAACACCTATAACTGGGAGATTGTATTTTGCTGACTTCAGCAAGCCCCATTGGTAAAGCTTATTGCGACTGGTGATCACTAATCCATAAGCCAGGGCAAATGGAGACATTAATATTTTGACAAGCAGCTCTCGCATCAGCTGGACATGATTTTATGACCGATCGGGCATGACATACAAGTTTGCTGATCGCAGTTCTGCTTTTTGAGCTCTATTAAGGCTTGTGTATCAGATGCAGTCGAGACATCTATACCTAGTGACTTCCACCGATTTATGGTGCTGTTTTTTTCTGGAGGCAGGGACTCTAGCAACTCCATGGCTTTGTTTTTATGCTGTTGACTTTTGCGCTCTGTTCCGTACATAAATAGTAGAGGCACTACAGCATTTATAATGATCGTATGCTTTGCACTTTTTCCCAGTTTCTTTACACGAGGCGCAGACTCTTTATCGAACTTATAGTGCGTCTTCCAGTATAATCCTAGCTCTATATCAAGAGCATCTTTTATCTCATTGATATTCGCTTCCATGACCAGATCGTGAAGGTGATGCTGCTGTCTTATGAAGCTGGCAAACTGTGCTATGCGGAGAGTTGGAAAATTTGCTGGTCGCAATTTGGCGTATTTCCATTCTACTGGAGCCATGGCTATCAGGCCAAACTTTTGCTTGAGTACCGTGTACTCTCGAGTCAACACATTTACGTAAGTGTCATGATTATCTAGAGGTAAGAGACCCGACTGACCAAAAAGTAGTGCCTCGACCTGATGAGGTTGGTCTATATGCTTTTGGATGATGTGATAGGGGGTTAGTGTTGCGAGACGATGCATGGCAGTGGCATTCACCTTGAGGCCAAAAGACCATGCTAAGCGCTGATAGATCAGGGTGATCATATCGCCACCCAAATCCTCGAGCTGATCACGAAGCAGTCTTGCCCGATAAGAAAGTCTTTGTGTAATGGCCTGTTCTTTAGTTACCGCCTTCGTGATGCTTGATACCGTAGAAATCTGCTCTTCGCAGGGGATCCAAAGACGATTGTGAAATAACTGATGATGTCTTGCTAAAAGCTGTGTAGATATGCGAGGACCTATCTCCAAGGTAGGAATAGTGGTATCGTCTTTTCTTTTGATCTGCGCATCATCTTCAAAAACAACATGAAGGATAACATTCTGATATGCATCATCAGCATCATGTCTGTGCCTCATCCAATCTGAAGACTTTAGATGGATCTCTATCTGTCCAGCCCAAAGAGTACCATCTAACTCGATCTTGGCATCTAGAAAATCAGGGCCTGCATCATGATTATGATATCCCGGGTGTACTATATCTAGTTTTTGACCATCGACGGTTGTTAATCCTGTATGATCAAAACTCTTAAGTTTCCATACGTAATGAAGTAATTCTTCTTGGATGGTACTAACCATCTTAGCAAGGTAGTATATCTCACACATTCTCTATGTATAAGGCTTTATCTTAGCAGATTGTCGGGATAGAAATCACGCCATATTGGGAAGAAAAAAACAAACGGATCTCATAGAGGAGATCCATATAAAAGGAGCTAAAACGAACAACCTCAAGGATGTAGAAATAAAGCTCCCTAAGAATCAGCTTATAGTTGTCACCGGTGTATCAGGATCAGGCAAATCCTCGCTTGTCATGGATACATTATACGCAGAAGGTCAGCGGCGATATGTAGAAAGTATGTCTTCATATGCACGCCAGTTTCTTGGTCGTATGAAAAAGCCAGAGGTAGATTTTATAAAGGGTATCTCACCTGCTATCGCCATCGAACAAAAAGTTTCTTCAAGCAATGCCAGATCAACAGTAGGTTCCCTTACGGAGATATATGACTACCTCAGATTACTATTTGCGAGAGCGGGAAAAACCATAAGTCCAGTATCTGGTGATCAAGTTAAGCGGCATCAAGTAAGTGATGTGGTCGATCATGTGAAGGCTCAAAAAGAAGGCGCCAAGGTCGCTCTCTTTGCCCCTATTAAACCCTATGACAAAGATCGTCTGGTAAGCAAGGAGTTAGCCCTCCTCATGCAAAAAGGATATACACGTATCAGTCTCAAAGGCGAGATCACCTATATAGAAGAATACTTAGAAAGTAAGTCCAAAGACCTCAAGAAGAAGATAGGCACATGCGCCGATCAGATGGAGATACTGGTAGATCGATTTGTTAACAATGATGACGAAGATAATCTCAAGCGGATAGCAGATAGTATCAATACAGCTTTCTATGAAGGTGGTGGTTCTTGCGTATTGGAGATCATCGATCAAGAGAGGATAGGGTTTAACAATCGATTTGAGTTAGATGGCATCACCTTCTTAGAGCCCTCACCACAACTTTTTAATTATAACAACCCTTACGGCGCTTGCAAAAAGTGCGAAGGTTATGGTATGGTCCTCGGGATTGACCCCAAGAAGGTGATTCCTAATCACAGCCTTTCTCTCTATGAGGGAGCTATCGCCTGCTGGAAAGGAGAGACACATGGACGCTGGTTAGATGAAGTGATATATGCTGCCGAAGAAACGGGCATACCGATACATGAACCCTATCGCAATCTTTCTAAGAGTCAGAAGGATATGATCTGGGAGGGCTGTGAACACTTTGGAGGAATCAATGACTTTTTTGAGGCGCTCCAGTCGAAGAGCTATAAGATCCAGAACCGCGTCCTCATCGCTAGGTATCGAGGACGAACAGTGTGCGGTACTTGCAAAGGAGGCCGACTAAGAGAAGAAGCATCTTATGTCTTTGTTGATGGTAAGACCATCAGTGAGTTGATCCATATGCCAATCAGTGAACTGAAGGACTATGTCGATCACATCAAGTTGACGAAGTATCAAAAGCAAATCTCGAGTAGAATCCTGTTAGAAGTAAGAACGAGGTTAGATGTGATGTATGATATAGGCCTTTCTTATCTCACATTAGATAGAGCCGCTGCAACTTTAAGCGGCGGCGAAACTCAAAGGATTAATCTTACTCGAACCTTAGGAAGCAACCTCACCAGCTCTATGTACATCCTAGATGAACCAAGCATAGGTCTCCACCCAAAGGATACAGATAAGCTAGTGACTGTCCTCAAGAGCCTTCGCGATATGGGTAATACTGTCATCGTAGTAGAACACGAAGAAGAGGTGATTACCAGCGCAGATCACCTAGTGGATGTAGGGCCACAGGCCGGAGTGTTTGGTGGCAAGATTGTATATAGTGGCGCTTACAAAGACATCGAGAAAAAGGCTAAAGAAAGTCTCACGGCTCAGTACATATCAGGCGTTAAAAGTATACCGGTACCAAAGAAGCGGAGGAAACCAACTAATAAGATCCAGATAAAAGGCGCTTGTCAGCACAACCTCAAGAACATCGACGTCAAAATACCGCTTCAAAGTATGACGGTTATCACTGGCGTATCGGGATCAGGGAAGACATCTCTGGTCAAGCACATACTCTATCCTGCTTTGTTAAAAGAGTTGAACATCAGTCACCCTTCCAGCCTGGGCAAGTACGATACGATATATGGAGATCTTAAGATGATCAAAGGAGTAGAGTTCATCAATCAAAATCCGATTGGGAGATCTTCGAGGTCAAATCCGATAACATATATCAAGGCATACGATGAGATACGGAAGTTGATGGTAAAACAACAACTCAGTAAGATCCGAGGATATAAGCCAAAGCACTTTTCATTTAATACAGAAGGAGGCCGATGTGAAAACTGTCAGGGCGATGGACACAATACAGTTGAGATGCAGTTTCTCGCAGATGTCAAACTCCTTTGTGAGGATTGTAAGGGAAAGAGATTCAAACCAGAGATCCTCGAAGTCAACTATCAAGGAAAGAACATCTATGATATCCTTAATATGAGTGTATCAGAGAGCTTAGTATTCTTCAAGGAGGTGCCTCGCATCATTAATAAGATTCAACCTCTTGAAGATGTAGGCTTGGGATATGTCAAGCTAGGACAGGCGTCAAGTACGCTATCTGGAGGTGAAGCACAACGCGTGAAGCTAGCCTCGTTTTTAGGAAAAGAAAGAGGAGAGACTGGACAGTTCTTCATCTTCGACGAACCGACTACAGGTCTTCACTTCGATGATATCAGGAAGTTGCTTGATGCTTTTAATGCGCTCATCGAACAAGGCAATACTGTATGTATCGTCGAACATAACATGGAAGTCATCAAGTGTGCAGACTGGGTCGTAGACCTCGGTCCAGTGGGAGGAGAAGACGGCGGGCACTTGGTATTTCAAGGAACTCCCGAGAATCTCGCTAAAGAGAAAAAATCATATACTGGCCAATACCTGAAGGAAAAACTATGAAACCTAAAATAGTCATACTTGATGCTCAACTTGCTCAAGGTGGAGACTTGTCTTGGAAAGATTTTGAAGGCATCGGCGACCTTTATACTTATGATACAACAACTCCAGATCAGATCATAGAGCGCGCTGCGGATGCCGACATCCTTGTGACAAACAAGTTCAAACTTGGAGAAGAACACTTCGCGGCCTGTCCTAAACTGAAATTGATCTGTCTGTTAGCTACTGGTTATGACAACGTAGATATATCAGCCGCGCGTGCTCATGGTATCACCGTATGTAATGCCCAAGGGTATAGCACTGATAGCGTGGCACAGCATGTATGGGCGATGCTTCTTGCTTGTACTAATCGTGTGGTTGAGCATAATACTTCGGTACAACAAGGAGACTGGTTTCATCGCCAATGGTCCTATACGAAGCTTCCCTTAAAGAGTATAAAAGGTCTTACCATCGGCATCTGTGGTTATGGTAAGATCGGAAAGCGAGTAGGAGCCTTAGCGCAAGCATTTGGTATGAACGTTATCGCATATACGCGTACTCCTGACCATACTTTAGATATCACTTTCGTAAATATGGATCAGCTCTGCGCCCAGGCTGATGTGATTAGCGTTCATCTCCCGCACTCTGAGAGTACCCATCAGATGTTTGATGGTGCATTCTTTAGTAAGACAAAATCTGATGCCATATTTATCAATACCGGCCGAGGTGGACTTGTAAATGAAGAAGACTTAAAAGATCACCTCCAAGCTCATCCCGATTATACAGCAGCACTCGATGTGCTCAGTCAGGAGCCACCTCAGGAAGGGCACCCTCTCATCGGATTAGAGAATTGCCTCATCACACCACACCACGCTTGGGCGAACCCAGAAGCAAGACGAGGACTTCTTAAGATCGTAGCTGAAAATGTCAGAGCTTATTTAGCGGGCGCACCACAGAATGTGGTGAATTAGCCTGTTTCTATTCATCTTGTCTTTTCAGATCTCGATCTGTTTCCAATGCCCCTTCCTAAACACAACGATAGCCATCACAGCTAAGATGCAAGACGACACTGCTATAGCGATAAAGACACCAGTGGAAGCTAGACCCATATAGTGACCTAAGAAATAAGCCAGCGGTATTTGTATAATCCAAAAGCAGATGGCATTGAGGATAGTGGGAGTATAGGTGTCTCCAGCACCATTGAAAGATTGTCCTATGACCATCTCGTATGCATAGAAGACATAGCCCACAAAGATGATCCGAAGTCCAAGGACACCATATCTCAACACCTCGGCATCGTCTGTAAATATGCTGATGATGGGATTAGCAAAGATGATGGCAATCACGGAGATGATAAAGAGTAAGATCATATTGTAATAGGCCGCTTTCCAAACTGTTTTTTCTGCGCGATCTGGTTCGCCAGCTCCTAGGTTTTGTCCTACAAGTGTGGCAGAAGCCATCGCGATGCCCCAAGCTGGAAGTATCGTAAAGGCGATGATCCTAAAAGCTATAGTGTACGCGGCTATCACCTTGCTTCCAAAGGCAGCGACGATAGTAATCATGACTATCCAAGACGAAGAGGTAATCAAGTGTTGTCCCGCACTACCTCCAGTGACAAAGAGGAGTTTCTTGATGGTGGGCCAGATGAATTTAAAGTTTTTAATGCCCAGTCTGATGACACGACTTCCAAAAAATAAGTGGTAAAGCTGGAAGATCACTCCGATACCACGACCTATACATGTGGCCACAGCAGCACCTTTAAAGCCCATCTCAGGAAATGGGCCTAATCCAAATATTAAACAAGGATCTAAGATGATGTTGATACCGTTAGCAAGGATCAGCGTCCACATGGCTATCGTCGCATCACCCGCTCCTCTGAAGATGGCATTGATAGCATACAGTAACATCAAGACGATATTAAAGGTGAGCATGATCCGAGTATATACTACTCCTTCCTCGATGAGTTTTTCGGACCCACCTAAGAGTCTCAATAAGTCTTCAGCATAGATATAGCCAGAGACACCGATGACCACCGAGAAGAATATCGCTATAAGTAAAGACTGAAATGCCGCGTCTGCGGCTTGTTCTTTTTCGCCTTCGCCTATCCGTCGGGCTACCATAGCGGTTGCAGCCATACTTATACCGAGAGCAAGTGATACAACTATGAATAAGGCAGTCTCTGTAAGACCGATGGTCGCTAGGTATTCTTCATTATCTAACAGAGATACATAGAAGGCATCGAATATGGCAAAGAGTGCCTCCATAGACATCTCTAGGACTATAGGTACCGATAGCAAGAATAAAGCTCTGCCTATCGGACCTTGTGTATAGTCATGCTCTTCGCCACTTAGCGCAGCTCTTAGGTCTTGTAGCCATTTTTTCATGGAGTTTGCGAAGGTAGGTGACCATAATCAAATTCTGATATGCTTAACACCTTGTTGGAAACTACTACCTGAACTATACTTTTTTCTAATACAAACTTTGACTTCCATACCTTCGAAACTGATGAAGATAGCTATCAGTAGTCGATACATATTGCCAAAGATGGAAGGCATCGGGAGGTATACAAAGGAGATTATCATCCACTTGGTACGTACTCATCCCGATGATCACTTTTATATCCTACTAGATCGCAATTACATCCCTGAATGGTTAAAGCAGCTGGATGTAGAAATTATAGTCGTTCGTCCCCAGGCTAGACACCCACTACTATGGTATGCGTGGTATGAATGGAGGTTACCAGCTTGTCTCAAGCGCATACAACCTGACGTTCTTTTTTGTCCCGAAGGTTATCTGAGTAAGAATACGAAGGTGCCAACAGTGATGACGGTACATGATCTGGCATTTAAGCATTTTCCAAAAGGGACTTATCCGTCTCACATTCGATATTTACGCAAGAAAACCAGTGAATTTATAGATCGGGCCGATCATATCATGTGTGTCTCTTCATACACTGAAAAGGACCTTCACGAGCATTATCCCAATGCCAAGGGTAAGACATCTGCAGTAGGGCATGGCGTTGGACCTGAATTCACTCCGATGTCAAATACCGAAAAAGAAAAAATACGCCAATCCCTTACAGGTGGTATTCCTTTTATCCTGTACTTGGGCTCGATGCATCCACGTAAGAATATCACTAGGCTCATCGAAGCATTTGAGATGTATATGGCCGAAGGTCAAGCACGAAAATACCTTGTTCTTGCTGGGCGCCTTGCCTGGAAGTCTGAAAGTATCAGGAAAAAAATCGAAGGTTCTTCTTTTGGTGATTATATCATTTACGGAAGTGATCTGGGTATCGAGATACCTCAGTTAGTTGGTTCGGCTGAGGTACTATGTTATGTATCGTTGCTTGAGGGGTTTGGACTTCCAACGTTAGAAGCTATGGCTAGTGGAACACCCGTTATAACTAGTCGTGATAGTGCGATGAGTGAAGTGTGCGAAGAGGCTGCCATCTATGTGAATCCGAGGGATGCCCATGATATTAAAAATAGCCTCGTGTATCTGGTGAATCACGAAGATGTTAGACAACAACTTGTAACGAAAGGGATCGAAAGGGCTGCATCATTTCGATGGGAGCGCACAGCTGATCACGTTTATCGTGTCCTCCAAGGGGTGCGAAATCGGTGACCAGATAAGAACGCCGAGTTAATTGTTGTATATATGTTATATATAGTGAAGCGAAGCTCTATTTTTAGTTGATAAATTGCACTTTTTCTATACTTGATGAAAGACTTACTTACTGAGTTTAATGAGTTGATCTCTATGAGGATCGAGGCATGCTGGGAGCTTGACAAAGAGGAACATCTTGGGGCTTTGTCATCTTCGCTCCAAAGTATAACTGAGAAGCTCCTACATATCGGTTCTAAGGCGATAGATGCAGGAGAGTTGGTGTCTTCAGAAGAAGATAGATATCATGCGGCGCTGATTCATTATGATTGGATAAAAGATGCCAAGTCTTTTATTGTTTTATGGCGAGATGTGATTTTTGAATACCAAAAATCTCTGATGCTTTCGCATACTGACAGATTGAACTATGGTGATGTCCATCAGCTGAAGCTCAAAAGCAAGGATATAGTGAAAGAGGCTGCATCCTATTTGGCAGAATCTTTTGACAGATTGCTTTCTCGCAATTCCTCGGCAAAAGATTATCTCGAGGGCGTATCGCTAAGATCAAACCCTTGGCAAATTTATCAGGAGCAGATTAATAAAGTGGAGTCGCAATCTCATCGATTGCTGGATCAGTATGAAAAGCTCAAGAAGGTCGACGAACACCTATCCAAATTAAAGTCTTCATTGGGAGAGCTGGTTGATTCTTATAGAATCGAGATATCGAGGATACAACAATTAGGTGATCAATCGATCGCGGAGATAAATACCCATCTAGAGTCAGCTCCTTGGAAGTTGGTCAAGTTGCTAGACGATCTAGATCAACAGAGCATGGCTGCTCATCTCTATAATGCCTACACATTTATGGTGGATCAGATCTGCTCCGAGATGGTCGAAGAAGTAGAAGTACCTATCCAGCTTGTAAAGGGGCAGCCTGAGTACAAACTCCTCAACTTTAGAGAGGCAACAAGAGCGTGGCTCGATAGTGAGATACAACCTCATATCATAGAACTTCAGGAGCTACTAGATACTGTAGGTAACAGTATGAAGATGACCCTTGTCAATGTGCGTAATCGCCTATCCTTGATAGCCAATGAGCAGCAAGAGTCTGTGCATGTCTCATCAGAAGAACTGACAAGACCTATCCACTCTACTTCGAAAATAATCGAGGGTCGCCTTGAACGACTATCAGTATACGAGAAAAACCTAAAGGAGGAGCTTAATCTAAATCTCAGAATAGATAAAATCTATGATTCTGAAGATGAGTTTCTCGCCTTACCGCAGCAGTATCTTGTGAACCAGGTAAGAACCGAAGAAACACCGATCATCAAGGCTGTAAAAACTTGGTTTTTAGGTAAGACTAATCTCTTGAAAGGATTTTTGGATGATGTTGCTGAGGAAGAGTCCCTTACTCAGGCTGAAAAAATAGTTCGTTACGTAAAAGGGCGGAGTCTACCTAAGGATAATCACCAGTACAGTAATATTTTTTCGGCTAGAGGTTTTATCGGTGAGTCATTTTGGGTAGGACGCAAGTCGCAGATCAATCATATCTCCCAGTTGATCCAGGATTGGCGAAATGGATTTAGAGGATCAGCGATTATCACGGGTAAAAGATTTACTGGACGAACTGCTTTCGGTGAGATTGTGGCTAGTCGATTTTTTCCGCACAAGACCATTCATTTGCGTCCAGATACGACGGTTAGGATCAATGGAAGAACCTTTGAAGCCAAGGATAATATCAATGAGGCCTTAGAGTTTATCAAAAAGAATACAATCAATAACCCTCATCTAGTTTGGATAGATGATTTGGAGCTATGGCAAAGCGCTCAGTTTACCGCTAGTGAGAACATACAGTCTCTACTCCGAGCGATAGACGAGCTATCGGGGCAGTTATTTTTCATGGTGTCCATGACTAATTGGTTCAAGGCACACTATGCACAGATGACAGGTATTGATAGAGTCTTTCAGGCTATCATCAACCTGGACTTTATGACAGAAGATGAGGTAAAGAGAGCTATCACAATTCGACATGGGGCAACACATAAGTTGCTCGTAGATACAGAAGGTGAAGAAGTGGCGCAGCAGAGATTTGGGAAGATGGTCCAGGCTGTATATCGCAATGCACACTATAACATCGGACAGTCACTCAACTTATGGTCCTATACCATCAAAAGAGTGAACGATCTTCGCGTCATACATGTACCTACTCCGACTAATCAATTACCTGACTTTATCAATGATGATAACGCCATACTGCTTAGGACGTTACTGATGATTAAGCGGGCTAATGAATATCGCCTTAGGAAGATACTCGGAGCATCATTTACACAGAAGTATCGACCGATAGTCCAAAGGCTGCTGCGACTGGGAGTATTAGAAAGACATATCGATGGTATGCTAGAGATCAATGAAAGTATAGTCAATGATATCGCTGCTTTACTCGATCATGCTGACTACATAAAGTCTGAGAAATCATGAATCTAGACCAACTCTTTGAGCTCAATTATACTTGGACTGATCTCTTCTTGTTGATCATCTTACTAGGACTGTTATATTTCTTATTGATCTTTCTAAGACGGATCATACCGAGTCTTTCTTTCTTGGGGAGATTGAGGTCATCCTTTCGGAAATTTTTGGATAAGGTCATCAGTCTATATGAGCCACTAGTCATCTTGCTGGTTGTAGGAGTATTCATTATGATCAAACCAGGTTTTCATGGTTTGATGATAGGAGCTCTTGGCGTTTTCACACTCGATCATGTGCGCAATTATTTTCAGGGGAGGCTCTATCTGACGAACAAGACTTTGCAAGTGGGCAGGCGTATAAAAGTAAAAGGAAGCGAAGGGGTTATCGTCAAACTTGGAAGATTTGGTGTAGATGTAAGAACTGATGAAGGTCTCTCCTTCTTGCCCTATCAGATGCTCATAAAGCAAGGGTATGTGATGTCATCGGGAGAGAAAATTGGTGGGTACTATCATCTCAATATTACGCACGAAGATCCAAAAGAATCAAGCTTGTCTCTATCAGATATATCACATCTGCTTATCTCCAGCCCATATGTAGATGGAGACCATAAACCGAAGATTACTCGTTCTCTATACGATCCTGAAGAAATAAACATAAAACTTCTAGTGAAGGAAGAAAGTCATCTTCATGATCTCATATCTTTATTATCTGAACACGGTTATAAATCCGTGATAACAAAATCGAAATAGCGCCATGCAGTTTTTAAGTGCCAACTTTTCTCTCATCGCTGCGAGCAATAACATATTCAGTTCTTATAATCTGATCATAGCTTCATGTGTGATCTTGATACTTTCCTTCTTTTTTGGGGAATTATCGAAGAGTACCAATATCCCATCAGTACTGATGCTGATCATACTTGGTATACTACTGAAGTTAGGATTAGATAGTATGAGTGGAGATGAGTTCAACTTTCTTCCCTATCTCGAAGTATTGGGTATCGTAGGTCTGATTATGATAGTGCTCGAAGCCGCCCTTGAACTTGAGCTTGTACGAGAAAAGTTAGTGCCTATTGCCAAAGCTTTTACCATAGCACTGATAGGTCTTGTTTTATCTGCTTGGGCAGCAGCATTCTTGCTTGACTACTTCATGAATATGGGTATGCAGAAAGCATGGATATATGCGACGCCGATATCTATATTATCAAGTGCGATCATCATACCATCAGTCACTTCACTTCGTAATGATAAGAAGGAGTTCCATATCTATGAGAGTACATTCTCTGATATACTGGGTATCATGATGTTCTATTTTCTGGTTGCACCATTTGAAAATGATGGTAATGCCACAAGCCCATTAGAGTTTTGCGGCACGTTAGTCCTGACTATTGTACTCTCTTTGATAGCCAGTTATGCCATAGTCATCATCTTCCAACGCATAGAAACTAATGTGAAGCTCTTTTTGCTTATCGCAGTATTGTTATTGCTCTATGCACTTGGAAAGAAGATGCATCTTTCCTCGTTGATCATCATCTTGATATTTGGTCTTGTAATCGCTAATATGAAGTTGTTTTTCAAGGGGCCACTCACGCATTTTTTGGATAAGGAAAAAGCCCATGATATCTATCATGGCTTGCATGTCATAACCATGGAGACAGCCTTTGTGGTAAGGACTTTTTTCTTTGTTGTTTTTGGACTTACGATATCACTGGCTTCTTTGGCTAATGCTAAAGTCGCCATGATAAGTATCCTTATTATTGCTTCTATATACATCATCAGGTTTGCATTATTACGACTGATGATAGGCAAGGATATACTACCGCAGCTCTTTATTGCTCCGAGAGGATTGATCACCGTATTGCTTTTTTATGCCATCCCGGCGACTGCACAGGTCGAAGGATTTGAGTCTGGTGTGTTGCTGTGGGTCATCATCGGAACGAGTGTAATTATGACGTTTGCTATGATCGCTGATAAAAGACGGATTACTAGTGCAGTACGAGAGGCTAAAAATGATCCCGTAGGCTATGTGAAGTGGGAAGCTCCTAAAGCTGAAGAGACAAAGCCCGAAGGAGAATCACCAGCTGCACATTAAAGCGACAAGAGCATTGCATCCATCATGAAGAATAGGCTATATTTGCCGTCCTTTTCGATGTAAAAGGATATTACCAATAGGGTCGGGTGGCCGAGCGGTTAGGCAGAGGTCTGCAAAACCTTGTACGGCAGTTCGAATCTGCTCCCGACCTCAATGATTCG
>CAYYBR010000032.1:0-23188 GCA_964470035.1 uncultured Saprospiraceae bacterium | reverse complement strand
ATTTATTCTATAACTATATACAAGGTAGACTCAACCTTATTGGCTTCCATCCCCTGAATATGGGATTTGACCTTTCTATCCATCACGTGATCGAGTCGGATGACTTGTCATCGCTAGATTGTAGGCGTGTTGTGTCATCACTCTTGATGTCGGGAGTGTCAGATACTATTAGCGCCTTGCGTAAGCGCAGGATGTTAATAGAAAAGCAGGTTACTCTATTGATAAGTTTTTATCATGACGATAGCAGAAGAGACAGGAATTCTGTAGTTTTTTGTTTAAAAGCGACTATAATGTATGACCTAAGTGATCATTACCTCTTCAATTAATTTCCTATTCCTTGCCTACTCGGGGAGATTTTCCCAAACATCAAAAGCAAACAGGATCCTCTCATAAGAACATCACTGTCACAAAAGTTGGTCTTGTCCAAGAGTTGGTGGAAATCCTCTTTAAGTGATACTTCTTTTGTTGTGTCCTCGGGTTTCTGCATATAAAGAGAGTTGCGACGGGAGACGCAACTTATCTTAGCCAGGAGATACATCTTCACTCAGCTAGGAGGTGCATCTTCACATGAAACTTTACTGAGGGGTTTGGAAAATTTCTAAAGACGCACCAGCTTGTACATCAAGTGAAGTACCGATTTTCACTTCCAGCGTAGCCCCGTATCCTTTTTCTCCACTTTTTATATCGATAGTTTCGCCTTGATCAAGTATTACATCATTACATGTACTTGGTATCCGTAGCAGTCCCCAGTTAGAAGATTCATGCCAATCCCCACCTGAGCTTTGTGTAAAGGTATTAGAGCCACTATCTTGAGCATCTCCACCAAAACTCCAACCATAAGTATCAATCAGAGTTTGTCTGGCTTCAAAACTAGAACAGAAGAAGAGTCCAGAACCTCCAAAAAAGACATTGGAGGGGGGAGATTGAGTAGCCCATGCAGTAAGTGTTTTGTCATAATTTGCTGTTGATATCCCTGAAAAGCTGAGAGGGAGAGTCATGGATGTAACATTGGAAATATCCCAAGTCGATAAATCTTGATCAAATCCAGTGGCCTCAAAAAAAATACTTCCCATCGAAGTCAGACTAGTGAGATCCCAAGAAGAAAGATCTTGATTGAATGATGTGGTTGACTGAAACATAGAAGACATGCGAGTAACATTGGAGACATTCCAAGAAGAAAGATCTTGATTGAATGATGTGGCTTCATCAAACATACTTCCCATATCAGTTACATTAGAGACATCCCAAGAAGAAAGGTCTTGATTGAATGAAGTGGCTTGTCTAAACATTCTAGTCATCTCAGTAACTTTAGAGACATCTTCCCATGCTACTGACCCATTAAAGGATTCAGCATTGCTAAACATTGAAACCATACGAGTAACACTAGACACATCCCACCTAGAAAGATCTTGATTGAATGAAGTAGCTAACGAAAACATTCCGGTCATCTCTGTAACTTTAGAAACATCCCAGGCAGAAAGATCTTGATTGAATGAAGTAGCATTCGAAAACATATTACCCATGTCAGTAACATTAGAGACAATCCAAGTAGAAAGATCTTGATTGAATGAAGTAGCTGATGAAAACATACTACTCACATCAGTAACATTAGAGACATCCCAAGTAGAAAGATCTTGATTGAATGAACGACAATCGAAGAACATAGCACTCATATCAGTAACATTAGAGACAATCCAATTTGATAAGTCTGTATCTAAAGAAGTACAGGTATGAAACATACTGTTAAGCGATGTAACTAAAGATAAGTCAGGGTTTTCAGTTGTATTTATGGTCATATTTGTACAACGCGTAAAAGCTCTTTCCATTGAAGTCCATGAAATATCTCCCCATTGATCGATCGATAGTAATTTCTGCTGGTCTTTTTCTGAAAAGTCAAAAAACATCCGTGGAAACTCCCCTCTAATAGCTATGGTGTATGTCCCGGGCATCCCGTAATCATGCTCGGCATCTCCTGTTAATCCAAACTCATCGTATGTGCCATTGTTATCCCAATCAACATCATAACTATAGCCTTCTCCAGTAGTGGGGATGCTTATACACTCGTTACAAGACGCCCCATCATTATCAGTCTTCCATGTAGTTACAAAGGGTAGACATTGCCCAAGTCCTGAATTACAAAAGTCATCCCACAATGCGTCCAATGAATTACCTGTATCTATGTTGACATTAGAAAGTTGGCTACACAGAGCTGTAAAACTTGAAGGAATACATCCACTTAGGTTATTATTATAAAGTTTCAAGTTAGTAAGATTAGTTAATTGACTTAAGGTGGAGGGTAGACGTCCTTCTAAGTTGTTATTATGTAAACCTATTTCCTCTATAGTATTGATCATACCAAGACCAACAGGTATACCACCTGTTAGACTATTTTTATTCAATCTTAAAATTCTCAATGCTGGAAAATTTGTACCAGTGATGGGGATCGAACCTGTAAACCCATCGGTACCTCCAAGGTTATTTTCTTGCAAGTCTAACACTTCTAACAGAGCGAGGTCACCAAGAGCATTTGGCAAAGAACCGAATAACTTATTGCTCATCAGGTTTAACCCTTGCAACTCAGTCAGCGAGCCCATAAATTCACCCAATTTCCCTTCCAATTTATTATTAGAAAGATTAATACCTCTTACACGATCTTGAGCATCAAGTATCACGCCGTGTAAAGTAGAGAGGTCACAGTTATTTGGTGGAGTATTATTATTAGCTACTAGATCCCACCCAGTATTGTTAGTCCAATTATCTCCACCAGTATTTTGATACAAGTCTTTGAGGGCCATAAAATCTCCAGCATCACACTGAGCAGAAGTATAGTTAATAATTCCAACAATTAGGATAAGGGCAGTTATTAATGGTTGCATGTCATTCATTATTAATGGCGTCCTACAAATACTTGTATGTTTTCTTTTCTAATTATTATTTTCTAGTAAGGGAAGAAGCTTTTGGATTTGCACAGTATGATGCTTTGCAATTTCTTCTTGTTCTTCCAGCCGGCCTGCTTGATGCTTTGCAATTTCTTCTTGTTTTTCTAATTGTCTTGCTTGCCGATTTATAATTTCTTCTTGTTCTTGTATAGCTTTGATAAGGACAGGCACCAGCTCTGCATAGTTGACACCCATAAGTTCTTCGGCATCTTCAGGAACATGAACCACCTCTGGGATGACTTTTAAGATTTCTTGTGCTATAAGTCCTAGTGACTGCTCTTGGTCATCGTTGTCCTGATTCCAATTATACTGGACTGGATGTAGTTGTAGTATTTCATCCAGGCCATAGGAAAGACCAGATATGTTCTTCTTAGCTCTTAGGTCTGATGTATTGATCGTACCATTAGTTGCAAAGATGGTTCTCCATCTATGGTTAGTTCCTCCTAGATTAAAGAGATCCGTGCCGTCTGGTGTAAAGTTGGCCCCTGCGCGTAAGATATTCGCGCCACCATCTCTGATATGGTCATTGCCTATATAGATGCGATCGTCTTCTCCTTGTCCTATCTGTAGAAACGATCCTACGACGAGTGAGTCTGGGATCTCTACTAAGCCACTATACTTCACAACAAATGCATTGCTTCTATTAGCATTGTTAAGCCCATTGCCTACTGAGAAAAGGGGGCTATCAGACGAGAGGCTTTGTCCTGTGGTCACTAAGGTATCGTTGTATCTGCCTACTACCATTTCATCAGTTCCATTGGCTATAGTATTATTTATCGTTGCCATTGAGTTGGGCCCTTTAGCTTCCGTTTCAGATCCCATCGCCGTTGATGAATTTCCACTAGCAACGGTGAAATCTCCCATCGCCGTTGATGAACTTCCAATTGCTCTGCTGCCATCCCCCATTGCTGTTGATCGACTGCCACTTGCTCTAGTTCCATCTCCCATCGCTGTGGATCCACCTCCACTTGCTTCTGTTTCAGATCCCATTGCTGTTGAGCGATCTCCACTTGCATCATTACTATCTCCCATCGCTGTGGATTGACTTCCGCTGGCTCTAGTTCCATTCCCCATCGCTGTGGATTGACTTCCACTTGCTTCCGTACCAAATCCCATCGCTGTAGATCTATCTCCACTTGCTCTAGATCCATCCCCCATCGCTGTTGATCCATCTCCACTCGCTTCAGTTTCACCTCCCATCGCTGTGGATGAACTTCCACTTGCAACAGTATTATTTCCCATCGCTGTTGATCCAAATCCACTTGCTTCAGTTTCACCTCCCATCGCTGTAGATTGTCTTCCACTGGCAACAGTTTCATCTCCCATCGCCGTGGATTGTCTTCCACTGGCAACAGCTTCATTTCCTATTGCTATTGATTCATCTCCACTTGCTTTTGTGTTTAGTCCAAAAGCAAATGAAAGAACACCTATAGAATCTGGGGACCAGTTCACAGAATTATCTAAAGTTCCTCCTCGGAAAGCTCCTTTACTATGATCAAAAAAGAACATGGTGTCCGATGTGGCTTGTCCATTAGTAGGTAAGGCTTGTGCTCCAAAAATGTAGTCTTCAGTTCCTGTACCAGTACTTCTCACCACACCACCGACGATCTCAAATGCTCCTTGGCCACCACCTGTCGGGCTCGTCCATATAGCGTTGTTACTAGCACCCATCGTAAGTACCTGGCCTGCTGTGCCCGATACATTGGGCAAAGTGTATGCTTGATTGATCCGTAAAGATCCAGTCCTACTTAGACCCAATATCTGATCTCCGTTATATGCAAACACAAGAGGAGAGGATAAAATACCCGAGTTATCAAAACTCCCAGCACTAGACATGGCATTAAAAGCCCACCTAGATACATTGTCATTAGATAACCAGAGGCGCGCAAAGTTGTCATCATCGGTTTCTACTAGTTGGAGGTGTGGTGCCGATGAGCTTGAATTATGCTCAATCTCTGTGTGCTGTGCGAAGAGAATACTACTAATCAGAAAACAGATAGCGGTGATTATTATATTTTTCATTTGTATCATTTGATAGGAAGCAAAATTTCTTTTGTGTTATGCTATTTTAACTAACCGACTAGGGTTGTATAAGTACTTGTAAGTACTCTTGTTTGATTGTTACTTTTCTAGCAGGTGAAGGAGCTTTTGGATTTGTAAAGTATGATGCTTTGTAATTTCTTCTTGTTCTTCTAATCGACTTGCTTGGTGTTTTGTAATTACCTTTTGTTCTTCTAACTGACTTGCCTGGTGCTTTATAATTTCTTCTTGTTCTTGTATAGCTTTGATAAGGACAGGCACCAGCTCTGCATAGTTGACACCCATAAGTTCTTCGGCATCTTCAGGAACATGAACCACCTCTGGGATGACTTTTAAGATTTCTTGTGCTATAAGTCCTAGTGACTGCTCTTGGTCATCGTTGTCCTGATTCCAATTATACTGGACTGGATGTAGTTGTAGTATTTCATCCAGGCCATAGGAAAGACCAGATATGTTCTTCTTAGCTCTTAGGTCTGATGTATTGATCGTACCATTAGTTGCAAAGATGGTTCTCCATCTATGGTTAGTTCCTCCTAGATTAAAGAGATCCGTGCCGTCTGGTGTAAAGTTGGCCCCTGCGCGTAAGATATTCGCGCCACCATCTCTGATATGGTCATTGCCTATATAGATGCGATCGTCTTCTCCTTGTCCTATCTGTAGAAACGATCCTACGACGAGTGAGTCTGGGATCTCTACTAAGCCACTATACTTCACAACAAATGCATTGCTTCTATTAGCATTGTTAAGCCCATTGCCTACTGAGAAAAGGGGGCTATCAGACGAGAGGCTTTGTCCTGTGGTCACTAAGGTATCGTTGTATCTGCCTACTACCATTTCATCAGTTCCATTGGCTATAGTATTATTTATCGTTGCCATTGAGTTGGGCCCTTTAGCTTCCGTTTCAGATCCCATCGCCGTTGATGAATTTCCACTAGCAACGGTGAAATCTCCCATCGCCGTTGATGAACTTCCAATTGCTCTGCTGCCATCCCCCATTGCTGTTGATCGACTGCCACTTGCTCTAGTTCCATCTCCCATCGCTGTGGATCCACCTCCACTTGCTTCTGTTTCAGATCCCATTGCTGTTGAGCGATCTCCACTTGCATCATTACTATCTCCCATCGCTGTGGATTGACTTCCGCTGGCTCTAGTTCCATTCCCCATCGCTGTGGATTGACTTCCACTTGCTTCCGTACCAAATCCCATCGCTGTAGATCTATCTCCACTTGCTCTAGATCCATCCCCCATCGCTGTTGATCCATCTCCACTCGCTTCAGTTTCACCTCCCATCGCTGTGGATGAACTTCCACTTGCAACAGTATTATTTCCCATCGCTGTTGATCCAAATCCACTTGCTTCAGTTTCACCTCCCATCGCTGTAGATTGTCTTCCACTGGCAACAGTTTCATCTCCCATCGCCGTGGATTGTCTTCCACTGGCAACAGCTTCATTTCCTATTGCTATTGATTCATCTCCACTTGCTTTTGTGTTTAGTCCAAAAGCAAATGAAAGAACACCTATAGAATCTGGGGACCAGTTCACAGAATTATCTAAAGTTCCTCCTCGGAAAGCTCCTTTACTATGATCAAAAAAGAACATGGTGTCCGATGTGGCTTGTCCATTAGTAGGTAAGGCTTGTGCTCCAAAAATGTAGTCTTCAGTTCCTGTACCAGTACTTCTCACCACACCACCGACGATCTCAAATGCTCCTTGGCCACCACCTGTCGGGCTCGTCCATATAGCGTTGTTACTAGCACCCATCGTAAGTACCTGGCCTGCTGTGCCCGATACATTGGGCAAAGTGTATGCTTGATTGATCCGTAAAGATCCAGTCCTACTTAGACCCAATATCTGATCTCCGTTATATGCAAACACAAGAGGAGAGGATAAAATACCCGAGTTATCAAAACTCCCAGCACTAGACATGGCATTAAAAGCCCACCTAGATACATTGTCATTAGATAACCAGAGGCGCGCAAAGTTGTCATCATCGGTTTCTACTAGTTGGAGGTGTGGTGCCGATGAGCTTGAATTATGCTCGATCTCTGTGTGCTGTCCCAAGAGAGAGGCAGAAAACAATAAACTGATAAAGACGAAGAGTAGGTTATGCATTAATTATAGTTCGTATTGGTAATAAATTGGATGTAGTATTCTTGGATAATGAGGAAGTGACAATAGCATAGCAATGATCCTTACGTTAGTGCTCTAGTCCAATCATATCACGCTGCACTTGCACTACTTATGGTCAGATGGCCTAGCTCAAACCCCCTTCTAACAAGCCCAGCTGTATTTCTGACTCCCATTTTTAAGAGGAGGTTCTTTCTATGAGAAATGACAGTATGGTTGCTGATAAATAGCTGTTGTGCTATTTCTTTGGTATTGTGTTCGAAGGCTAGAAGCCGAAGTACTTCTAATTCTCGTTTGCTGATAGGACTGATCATTGGTCGAAATCTTTGATTATCAAATGAGTGTTCTGCTATCAAAAAGACAGCCGTGTTTAGATACGTACTGGGGAGTGGTGGAATTCCATAAAAATGTTCAGACTTTTTTCGGGGATAAGGGTGTTTGCCTTACCAAACCCCTCTTTCTTCTCCTATATGTTACTATCTAAGCTTCGCGTATTGTTATATTGAGCATAATCGCTATGAACCGAAGTACTATTCCTCATACAGTCCGTCTTTTGTCCATCAAAATCTTGCTATGGACCCTTTTAGTCCTTTCTTTTTCAGCCCTCCATGGTCAATCCCAGGATTCAATCGCACTTTTCGACCTAATAACTCGTGCTACCACTGATCTACAGCAAGGAAATACTACAGCGTTAACCAAGCGTCTAGATAGTCTGGAGGTCATGCATGCTGACTTACTACAACCTGAGTGGAAGTTGTCAGCACTTTCTGCTCTGACAGAACTACATACCTTATCTGGAGACTTGGACAAAGCTCAGCGTTTCTCAGAGTTGAGTCTAAAGAATGTGTATGACGAAAAAGAAAACTTACGAGACACGCTTATCGATCGTGCCTACTATTTGCACGCTTTGATTCAACTCGAAAAAGAAGACTGGGACTCCTTTTCTACCTATATGGATTCTTCATTTCAGATGCTTCAAAAGCTTGAAGAAAAAGATCCTGTAAGAGAGGCTCGAAATGCTATCAGCATGAGTTATTTGACTTATAGTCAAGGCAACCTTAGTAAAACCATAGAATGGACTAAAAGTGGGATTGAACACATGCTCACTGTGAAGAATTTATCGGACTCTGACTCCACTCAACTAGGGTCATTGTATAGTAACATTGCTTTTCTCAACAATGTAGCGGGAAGATTTGACGATGTCTTCCCTAACTATAACTTTGCCATACAGTTTGACCCTTCCTTGATCTCACCTTATCTCAATCAAGCGGTTTTACTTCGAAGTACCCAACCTAAAAGAAGTATAGAGTTAAGTCGCCAAGCTCTCCAGTATATACCTTCCACTACCTATCACAATCGATGCAATGCTTATACTAACATCCTTTCATCTAGTCTTGTGTTGGCAGAATCTCAGGAGGATGAAGTCTACTTTAATATGGCGCTACGGTATCATGATTCTATCATCGCCATGAGTCCTTATGCCAGGACAAATGATTATCCTTTTGATGCTAACTCTCATGGATTATTTGCAGATTATTACTCACGTCTAGCAAAGAAAAGAGATCTAAATAAAGCAACGTTTCACCTTGAACAGAATTTAGAATTAATAGCCAATTATAAAAATGGTGGGAGCACGCGTGGGCTTACTTATCTTCTTCTTAATCCAAAAGAAAGACTCGCTCGTCTATCTATCATGAAAGGTGACTATCTGAAGGCTGACGAATTACTCAAAGAAGTGAATAAGGGCTATCATGGGAAGGACTACCCTTACGGAGATGAATTTGTGATAAGCAAGGAGTATCTTCTCAAGAGCTCCAATACACTTGTTTACCCGCTTACTTATATTGCTAATCTCCTGGCTTGGAGTGATGACGACCCAGAATCAATAACAAAGCTCGAAGAAGCAAATCATATATACAAAGTGGTAGACTCTACCTATGATGCGATCTTAGAAAAAAATGAATTAGAAATAGAAGGTCTTGATATAGATCGGCTGCATACACGGGGTGCTATCATCGCCATACGCCAGCATGAACACACAGGACTTCGCGACCATCTGGTCGAGGCTCATACGCGCATAGAAAAATTATTTTCTCTTGATCTTTTTTCTCATCTCGTACGAGCAAGACTTAGAAACAGCACCGATGCTGAAAGTGCTATATACAAACAAAAACTCCTCGTGAGAGAGGAGATAGACCTATTGACACGACAGGAGTCAGATGACGAAAAGGACAAGCAAAAACTAGACAGTCTTAACAAAGCGTATGTCACAATAATAGATGAACTGGGTACCCAGTATAAATCAGAAAATATAAAAACAAATATTTCGCTCGACGAGATAAGTCAAAAAATAGACACTAATGAAGTGGTGCTCTACTATATACACGATAAGATGAGCTCTTATCTATATTGTCTAGGTATTACGAGAGATACCATACTTTCTTTTGAGCGAGAGGTGAAAGATCTAGAGTCACTGATATATCAAACAAATGTATCGGTGGCTAATCCAGCATCTACAAATTACAAAGAACAACTTCAGCAACTCTATGATCTCTTTATAGGTGACATCGCCGATGTAATAGAAGGAAAGAGCCTAACGATCTGTAGTATGGGCAAGTTAGAATTAGCACCCTACGACTTGCTGATGGATGAAGAGGGAAGTTACTTGTGTTTTAATCATCCAATAAGACATGTGTACTCTGCGGGATGGATAGAAAACTCCACCACCCAAAGATCTTCTGGGATCCAAGGGTATACCTCTTCGCCAAAAAACAAAACAGCTGATATAGAAGTACGAGATGGCCTGGTTTCTAATCTAAGTGCAGCACGTGAGGAGGTGGCTTTTTTAAAAGAAGAATATGGCGCCAAAGTATATGTAGATGAAAAGTCTACGAAAGAGAGATTTATAGCCTCTTCACAGAATGCTTCCATCCTTCACTTAGCGTTACATGGAGTGGCTAATCCACTTGAGCCTATCAAGTCTCGCCTCATATTTAGTCTCGATGGTAATAAAGAAGAAGACCTTTACTTCCATGAGATCGATGACCTTGATATCAATGCCCAGCTCGTCACTCTCTCTGCTTGTAACTCCGGACTTGGCAATATCCATGGAGCAGGAAGCATCGCAAGTCTTGCAAGAGCATTTCGCTATGCAGACTGCCCTAATGTAGTACAAACCCTCTGGTCCGTCAACGATGAAACCAGCTTACAACTCATGAAGTCATTTTATAAGAATCTTGATGAGGGCGAGACTATAGCAAAAGCTTTATCTAGTGCCAAGAAGCAGTTCTATAGCTCTTCACCTGCGAAGTGGAGGCACCCTTACTACTGGGGTGGTTATGTCTTTAATGGTGAAAATGTTAGTTTAGCTATCAATAAGAAAAGCAGGTTTTCTCAATATGGGATTACTGGATGCATCATCCTATTTATACTAGCCATTATCACCCGTTATAAGTCGATATTAGGCTGATTAATAAAGCTCAGATTGCCTAGTTTAGATGGTCCTATGTCCTCAAAAGTTGAGATAGCAGAACTCTTCAAATCCTGTTCAAACGATATGTTTGGCGTATGCTACTATGTGCTCAAAGATGAGAAAAGTAGTATGGATATCGTCATGGATACCTTCGAGGTAGCACTTAATAATGCCGACTTTGAGCAACTCAACAACCCAAGGGCCTGGCTTATGAGGGTTGCTCGCAACCTTAGTCTGAAGCTTTTTCACAAGCAAAAAAAGATACAGTATGATCTCGATCAGCAAAATATTGCTGATCGATTTATGGAAATCGACGGTATCAAGGAACATATCTCTAGAGAATTATTAGAAGAAAGGCTTCTTGAAGAAATTGGTTTGTTAAAACCAGCTCAAAGCCAATGCATAGAGCTGTTCTATTTGGATGAAAGATCTTATAAAGAAATATCTGAACAAACTGGTATGGACATCAAAGCTGTCAAAAGCCACATTCAAAACGGTCGACGAAACCTTGGGTTACGTTTGAGTACTCAGAAGTAATGAAAGAAAAAAAACTTAGTAAAGAAGAGATGAACCAATTAGAAGAGATGGCTCTTCTAGGGAAAAAGACTTTCCCAGGTGATATGTCTAAGATAGAGAAAGCTCTAGCTGCGCGTATTGATGAACTTTCTCTGCCTGTAGAGAAGAAGGCTGCTGCGAAAGGCAAAACAGCAATATGGATAGCCTTAGCACTTCTTGTAGCCATAGCCCTATCAGTCTATTATATGCTTAACTCTCATAGTAATGAGTCTCCTGCTATACATTATGCTTCAGCATACTATGAGACACCTCCTTTTGTGATCTCTCAGGAGACTAGAGGAGCAGATGATGTATCTACTCCTCTTTCAAAGGTGTATGATGCTTATAAGAACAAAGATTTTGAAAAGGTTCTTTTGTACACAGAAAATCAAAATGATGCTGGTTTGATGTTTTATCGAGGTATTGCACATTATGAATTAGGTCAGATAAATGCAGCTATCACAACTCTTAGTCAAGATAACACGATAGATCTCGAGGATATGCGATCCTGGTATTTAGCATTAGGCTACCTTCAATCAAATGATAGCCAATCCGCGCAATTAGAATTAGAGAAAATTGTCAATATGCCGGATCACTATAAACTACGTGAAGCTTCGGACTTGCTCGCAAAAATATCTAAGTAAATAGCACTTGAGCAACTCTATGCATTTGCCATGACAGGCTTGCTTTAAGCAAGCTTGGGCACGATGCACCGCACCTCATTCAACTTCCTTGGCTCGTGTATTAGGCTCCGGGCAGTTTCTTCTTCCATCAAGGCGCCATAACTCTTGATAGCCTAACTTTGTTATATAACTATGACTAGAGAAGAGTTAGATAAGCTTTCCTATGAGTTTCCTATCATATTCTTTGATGGAGTATGTGGTTTTTGCTCACGCTCACTTGATTGGATCATTAATGCCGATAAAAATGAATCATTGAGGTACTGCACATTGCAAGATGGGCTTGGTCAGTCTGTGAATAAGGAGCTAGGCATGGACGATAACATTGATACGGTCATCGGCCTTTATAACGGGAGATATTATACAGAATCGGATGTGACTATCCTAATATGTGATCATCTAGGAGGTGGGTATAAGATGATCAGTGTCATATTAAGGTGTATCCCTTCTTTTATCAGAAATGGTGTCTACGGACTTATCGCCAAGTACAGATATAATTTAATGGGTAAGACTCATTACTGCTATATGCCTAGCCCCTCAACGAAGTCCTTATTTGTCTGCGGCGAGTAGTTCGTCTAGCCCCGAGGGATTTTTACATTGTATGTATTCTTGATCACAGTTAAGTGGCTATCTCGCAGCCATGGGTTGTATCTCTTTAGCTCGCGATATGTCACTCCGTGCTCTCGCGCAAAATCTCCCCAGTTACTTACTGATTTATCTACAACTACATTATAAAAGTTATCAAGAGGTGGGTACTTTTCTACATCATCGATGTAGAAACCATATTCTGTAGGATTACTCATGATCTCTTTGATCGCCATAATCCTAAATACGTATCTCGATGTTTCACGATTGAGGTTCATATCATAAAACCCTGCTTCTCCTTGGGCTTTTAACTGACGTGCATAAGCGGTAGGACCTACGTTATAAGCAGCTGAGGCATCAGTCCAAGTCCCAAACCTACGATGTAGATAATTGAGATATTTGCAGGCGGCTATCGTAGATTTCTCGAGGTGATATCGCTCATCTACTTCGTCGTTAATTTCCAGTCCATACTCCTTACCTGCTAACTTTCGAAACTGCCAAAAGCCCTTGGCTGAAGCCGCAGAAGAGACGTGCTGGAGACCACTCTCCGCAACAGCTAAAAACTTAAAGTCTTCTGGGATACCATGCTCTCTCAGGATACGCTCCATGGTAGGAAAGTATCTATGTGCCCTCTTGAGATACTGTAGAGTACTCGAGTGATAGTATGAGTTGGATAAAAGCTCAACATCAAGACGCTCTTTAGCATCGGCTGTAAGTGGCATGGGTTCTCCAGCCCAATCAAAGGCCTTATTAAGATCTGGTGCCTTTACTACTTGAGGCAGTGGTGATGTTGCATCCTTGTAGCTCCCAGATTCTGTTGCATCTGACGAGATAAATATCAATAGCATAAATATGCAAAGTGATACGAGGGAAAGTCGCATTGTAAGCTTCTCCATTAGAACTATGTTATAGGTATTTGGTCTACAAAGATAGGGCTATGATTACCTATCAACTCAGATGATTAATCTTTGACGTATTCATAACGTCAATACAAAAGGAATATTTGCGAAAGCGCTCTACCTCTTATGTTCTAAAATCAACGACTTTATCGTACTCTCTTTAGAGGTTTCTTATATATAGGCACTGTAGAACAAGGCTCACCATACATGATACTCTTCACGACTGGCTTCAATCTCTTAGTGAGATATGCATAAGCAGATGGAGGGACTGGCATTTGGCTACAACCCTTTATAACTACCCTCGCATCCTGATATTCGTCAGGATTCAAATTATGTATAACACTCCTATAGTGAGAGTCGATATACGCTTCTTTTGTCCCGATATAGGTATCCACCGCCGAGACAGAAGCATGCGAAGCTGCTAGCATAAAAGCCCATACTGGTATGATGGCATCAGTCGAACAATAGATACAAACCACCTTTCCATCATAGGATGACCAGTTGTGCTCTTTGAGTGCCTGACGATAGTCCCTTTCCTTCAAAATCAAACCTTGATATAGATAGTCCTTAAGGTCAAAAGCTATTAACTCGTAGGGAGGAAAATATTGTTCAAGATTGAGCGTGATAATGCCACTCTCAGCCACACGATTAACAAGAGGTTTTTCCATAGACTTAGCTTATTCTTCCTCTTTAACACCGATAGTGTCCTCAGGGGTTTCGAATTCCTTGAGTTTCGGAAGATCTTTTGTCCCCTCTATACCAAAGTGATTAAGAAACTTTGTGGAAGTACCATATAGTAAGGGTCGACCTGGGCTATCAGCACGCCCACTTATCTCTACCAATTCTTTCTCGAGTAGCTTCTGCACAGCGTAGTCTGCATTTACTCCCCGTATACTCTCGATCTCTGACTTAGTTATCGGTTGCTTATAAGCGATGATGGATAGCGTCTCTAGAGCTGCCTTGGTCAGCTTCTTCTTAGATGTGATCTTCAAGAAATCTCCGATAATACGATGATACGTGGGCTTTGTCATGAACATATACCCTCCCGCTATAGCTCTGAGTTCGATAGCCATGTTATCATCATCATACTTCTCTCTGATATTATCTACCAGTTCCTGTATGTGTTGCTTCTTGAATTTCTGATCAAAAGTTACAGTAACAATCTTGCGGATCTCTTCTATGTTAAGAGCATAGTCAGAAGCGAATATGAGGGCCTCTATATACAAATCAAGTCGTAGCCCATTATCAGCTTTTTCCTTAGGCTGATTCTCTTCTTCTCCTATTGTGTTATTTACAGCTTCCATATTAGCGCCTCAAAAGTAGGAATATCTGAGTTCTCACAAGATTGATTAGGAGCAGAGTATCACACATGGATACAGATACTACCCTCTTTTGCTATATGTCTTCCTCTACAAGATCTTCTAGGTCGACTAACTCTGTATCTATCACATAATCATTGGCGACAAACTGGCACCAGTGACAGTCATCTTCACCACATCCTCTATCGAACTCGTGATTATGGATGGCTGTCCAAGTCTTCTTGATTTGACCACCCACCTCTACAACATCATTTGGTAAGATTTCAAGTGACTTCTTGACAAAATCTCCCGTTTTGGTGTCAGGCTCTACAAAGTCAATAACACCAAGAGACATATCCCAATTATACTTTCTATCGCTCATCAGTAACATCTTATAAAAAACGAGCTGTCTCCAGTAGTCTCCGCCTTCTTGATTTTTATCGTTAGGTCGGCTAATCTTCGCTTTCTTAAATTTCCCAGTTTTATAATCTACCACATCGACTCTTCTGCTACCCTTAGGGACGACGACCTTATCTAAAAAACCCTTGATCGGTACACCATCATACTCCGCCTCTTTGATTGGTACTTCTAGATGATATGTGCACGACGAAGTATCCTCTTTGACCAGATAGGCATCATAATAGGCCGTGAGAACTTTCTCGCCAAGTGCTGACATATTAGTATACTGATCATCAGTGAAGTGACCCTTATGATGATACATCCCCTTTCGGAAATATTCTATCAAAGCCTTCATTTGAGGCACCTCTCCCATTGCTACACTGGCATAGTACTGTTCTAAGGCATAGTGTATGGCACGGCCATAACCCATATGCTGTGTCCGTGCCATCGGCACACGAAGGATTGACTCAAAATAAAACGAGTAGGGGCATTTGAGATATTTATTGAGTCCTGTCACACTAAGTCGGTAGCCTTCCAAAACTTTATCAATGAGATCATGGTCGATCAGGTGATTGGCCTTTGACTTTTGTAATAGCACATGATACTCGAAGTCTATGGCCTGCTCATCACTTACCTTTAAAGGAGAGACTTGAAGTTCTGTTGCCCCAACAAGTTGATCTATAAACTGTGAACAAGCTAATGGCTTATTATCGATTTTTTGAAGACTATAGGTTATCGTAAGTTTCTGTTTTGCACGTGTCATCGCCACATACATCAGCCTTCTTTCATCTTCTATATTAGTATCATTATCTGCGTTTATCGGTGGTGGGTAACTAAAGTTATATCTACTATTGTTATTCTTATCCCAGATATCTTTAGTACAACCAAATATGACTACCTCTTCGAATTCTAATCCCTTAGAAGAATGCGCAGTTATAAAGTGAGCACCTTTTTCTGAAGTAGTCACCTTATTGATACTCAGTGATATATTATTCTCTTCCATCAGCTTGAACGTCTTAAGTAATTCGCTCAGCTTAAGATCCGGGTCTTTTGAAGTTTCATTTTTGATATAGTCAAAAAGTGTACTTACCACTTGTAACTTCCACGCCTTGTCGGCATCAAAAAGTATCTGACTCAGTATTTGTCCTTCGTTTATTACATTCTGAAATAACACTTGTAACGTCACGTCATGTAAGTCTCCGAGCCACTTGTTGATTCGGTCACTAAAAGCTACGACATCGCCTATAGACTGTAGTTCGGCTTTTTCTAATTCGGCACGGTCAGATATGACTACGCTAAGAGACTTATATGGACTCTCATCATCATTAGTACCTCGAGTATGCCATAGTAACTTCGAGACATCTTGGGGTCGAATATTGAAAAAACTATAGTGCATAAGCTCGAAGAGCAGACGATGGTCTGGTTTCTTACCTTGATATAGTTGGTCTAAGTAAGTTAGGATGTTTAAGATATTCTTGACGAGTGGAAGCTTAAGTATATCTACTCGTCTCTTTACATTAATTGGAATATTCTTTTTTTCTAAGACTTCGACTAGTTTACCTACCTGCTTATGCGATCTATAGATAATAGCCACATCACTGATGTCGCCCTTCTCGCGATACCTACTCTCGAGTTTTTCTAATAATGCAGCTTGCTCATGGGTTTGATTAGGATATGAGCTGATCTCGATCTCTTTATCAAGATCAGCTAAGTTGCTTCTAGCGATCAGGTTCTTATCGAGATTCAAACTCTTGTCATTCACTATGCGCTCTGTATTATAATTTATCAGAGCCATAGCTCCATCTAGTATCCTTTGAGAGCTGCGATAGTTATCTACAAGTACTACAGGAGTAGGTTGATAACCTTCGTTGAAGTCATTTATATTTCCAAGATTAGCACCTTGAAATTTATAAATCGCTTGATCATCATCACCTACCACAAAGACATTAGGATTCTCTGACCAATAGCTAATTAATAAATCGAGCAGCTGTTTTTGCGAACCATTAGTATCTTGAAACTCGTCTACCAAAAAGTACTCATAGCGCTCTTGGTATTCCAAAAGCAAGTTCTCATCTTTTTTAAAAGCTTCTAGCACCCACAAGATCATATCATCATAATCATAAAGACCGCGATCCGACATCATCTGCTTATAAACTGGAAAAAGCTTCGCACCAGCTTTTAGATCATTCAAGGCATTTGTAGCCGTGTCTACGGCATGCTGCTTTACATCTCCTTTTTGATACTTTCCTGCGCGGGATACCTTATATATATTTTCTTCGAGTGTGGGAAGTACAGCGATTCGCTCGTCAGCAACCTGACAGATATAATCAGGAGTGTAGTTTTCTTTCTTCATCAGCCCAAAAAGATTCTCTAATCTTCGCTGAGTATTGCGATATGGATCTCCTTTTAATTTTTTTAAAGTGTGGTCGGTAGGTAGGTCAGTTACTAGTTGATCAAAAAGTTCCACTTTTTCTAAATCTGATATTGCTTCTAACTGTCTATAATCACCAAAATATCCCAGATGATCTTGGATCACCTGATTACAAAAAGCATGGAACGTGTAGATATGTATCCTATGGGCATCTGGACCGATGATCTTCACGAGTCTATGGCGCATAGAGATAGTTGCCGCATCAGTATAAGTGAGGCAAAGGATATTATGAGCTTGTGTATCCGTCTCTAACAAGATTTTACCTATACGCACAGCTAGTATCTGGGTCTTACCAGTACCTGGCCCCGCGATCACCATGACAGGACCATGGATTTGATCCACCGCTTGTCGCTGCCGATCGTTACATGTATCTAAAGCGGACTGATAAACCTTGTGATATTTTTCTCGAAGTCGTGATTGCATTTGAGTCATTGTCTGCTACGAAGAACGTAATCTTCGTGCATTCTTTATGCACGTAGGTGACTTATAGAAAACTCGACACCATTCCGAGGCTTCTCTCTTATACTCTAAATCATGTAAGATGTCTTAGCTTAGTGATCTTCTGATACACTTCTATGAGCTTACTTTCTATTACTTTTTTTATAGGTCGATTTCACCCCGTCATAGTACATCTACCTGTAGGTTTCATCCTCATTGCCATACTTTTGGAGTGGCGAAAAAAAGATGATGCTCCCTCTAAGGCCATAAGTTATGCTTGGCTATTAGGTGCTATATCCAGTGGGATAGCAGCCCTCATGGGTTGGTTGTTAGCCAATGAAGGCGCTTATGATAACTGGACCCTGTTCGCCCATAGATGGCTAGGGATTTTGATCGGTATCTTATCACTTTATGCTTGGTATATAAGAAGAGAACAACAACCTTCACAGGTTTTGAGGCGTCTTACAAATGTAGGCTCCGTTATAATTTTATTGATCACCGGACACTTAGGAGGCAATATGACTCATGGCTCAGATTATCTCTTAGAACACGCTCCAATGCCCATCCAAAAGCTCCTTGGATATGGTGAAAAGCCCTTGGGATATGCTCAATACGATAGTCCTAACCAAGTCACTGTCTACACTGACTTGATCCAACCAATACTTGAAAAAAAGTGCTGGTCTTGTCATGATAATGATGTTCAAAACGGAGGATTAAACATGGCCAACATTGAGAGTCTCATGAGTGGAGGAGATACCGGACCCGCTATAATAGCTGGCGATATCAATAGTGAACTCATTCGGAGAGTGACGCTTCCTGTGAGCAGCTCAAAGTTTATGCCCTCTAGTGGCACTATGATGACATATCATGAAATCAAACTGCTAGAGTGGTGGATCGAAGAGGGTGCAGATCCAACAGCTAAAGCAAATGAAGTGAGTACAGACATAAGTGTGCAAAGAACAATTTTGGACTTGTTTGGACTTGATCTTTCACTTTAAAGTTTCCTTGACAAATAAACTCTTCTTTACATCTTTGAGCAGTCTGTGATAGACGCGGGTCAAGGCTAGTGATTAGCCTCAGTCTCTAAGTTCTGATTTATTCCTACCTCGATGGCTGGTACACCTTTCTTCATCCATAGTGGCATCTCTTTATCCATGAGATAATGATCAAAAAACTGCTGCATTCTTACATTGAAGTCCAGCCGGTTTTGCCTCTTTAGTGGCCAGTGTGGTTCGTCATTGTAGTTTAACAGCCAAGCTGGCTTTCCTAATCTGCGCATAGCTACGAAAAACTCTATGCCCTGATACCAAGGCACAGCCCCATCTTTGTCGTTGTGCATTATCAAAACAGGAGTCTCTACCTTATCCAAATAAAACAAAGGTGAGTTTTCCAGATATCTCGTGTGCTCTTCCCAGATAGTTCCTCCTATCCTGCTCTGTGTTTGCTCATATTGAAACATGCGACTTAGACCAGAACCCCAGCGGATACCGCCGTAAGCACTAAACATATTGACTACAGGTGCTCCAGACTCTGCACATGCAAAAAGGTTTGACCTCGTTATAAGATGAGCTATCTGATATCCTCCCCAGCTATGACCCTGTACTCCGATTCTATCTTTATCAATGAATCCTTCCCTGATTAGGGCTGTGGTACCTGAGATCACAGCATTCTCAGCACTCTCTCCAGGATAACCTACTTTATAATGAACATCGGGATTAAAAATCACATACCCTCGGCTCACATAAAAAGAATAGTTGATAGTAGAACGGTGCGGATAAGGAGCCCTATGATCGTGTAATCTATCCGAACTACGCTCATAAAAGTTGACGATGAGCGGATACTTCTTATTTGGGTCAAAGTTCTCCGGCTTAAAAACCAATCCCTGAAGCGTCTCACCATCTGCAGAAAGCCATTCATAAGTTTCTGCAGTACCCCAAGAATAATCGGCTTGTTGAGGATTAGCATCACTCAGTTTTTTAGAATCCTTGAAACTCCCATCAGCCACTAAGAGATCTGGAAATGTTCTAAAATCTTCTCTAGTAAATAAATATCGATCTGCATTTTTTGCTTTGATTGGCGCTCTGTCATAAGCGTAGTTTTCATCAACTAATACCTCTGCGCTGTCATCGGTGATATAGGTAGTAGCATAGCCACTACTCTTATCAGACTTGTCAAATAACGAAAGCAGCATTGCCTCTCGACTATCGATAAAATGCTTTTCATCATCAGTGTCGATATATCTATAGCGTACTCTATTATCTCGCCCATCAGTGATGAGTTGAGGTGACATTACATTACTTGGATCAAACTTCCAGATGTCATAATCGTCATAGATGAGAATATTGCTATCGCCTTCGGTCCATCCTGCGATACCATATGGGCCAGGAAGCATAGGGCGGTCATTATACTCATCATAAAAATTAATTTCTTGATTATTAGTGATGGTTTGGGTTTTACCAGACTGTATCTCATAGGTTTGCCAGACTGTATCTACACTATTCCACCAATAGGCATATTTTCCATTAGGTGACATTTGAGGATTGGCTTTAATCTCTTTTTCTATAAGATTCTCTTCTCCTGTATTGATATTGACAAGGTAGAGATCTTTATAAGTTGGAAAGCCATCCCAACTCAAGAGATGTTGGTAGCTCTCTTCGTGCATACGGATTGCATGGCTACTAATTCGATCAGGATCAAATCTTGCATTGGGTGATTTTTGATCTTCTATTATTACAAATTGATTTACACCGACATGCCAGACGCATTCTAGGTTGTGCTTCTTGTCAGGTTCTAATTCTAATTCTTGCTGGGTATGAAGTCTGGCATCAGTCCATGACCAAACTTCTACATTAACGATCTCTTCATCGAGCAAAGTTGTATCCTGCAAGACAGGAGACCGGGCTATGCCAAAAAACAACCTGGTGTCATCCTTAGAAAATCTTAAGTCACTATGTTCGCTCAGTTTATAATCTGGAGGAAGAAAACTATGCTGATCATCCATGATCGCTTTAGTGATTTGGCTAGATATATCAGCATGATACAAATTGTATGACTTGACTACTGTAGAAGTGGTATCCATATCTCCAAGAAAGGCAAGTTGCTCACCTTTGTTATCTAGACAAAGAGATCGATAGTTTCCAATCTCAGTATATATAGTTTTGAGCTCCTCGCTTGTTCCATCAAACAAGTATACCCCCGCTGCAAAAGTGGAATCTTCACTTTCACTTATAAAAGCCATAACGCTAGCATCCATTGCCAATGAATGTTCTGAAACTTCTGGAATTGAAAGTTCAAAATCAGTATATAGATTTTTTATAATAGTAACCGCTTTATCCTCTGATTTAGATTCATCGTCTGTGCTTAAAGAATCTATTAAAACAGTAGACTCTAAGACTGTGTTATAAGTAATATAGCCAGACCAGTTATCAGGAACACTAAAGTCATCTACATCAGCAACTTTGGTAACTTCATGGGTAGAGAGATTTATAATACCCAGCGTGTCACGGGGTAGATCGTCGTCTTTTACCTTTTCACGCTTCTTCTGTCTAATGGTATCAACAGGGGTTTTAATCTTAAAAATAACGAAGCCATTATCTGCAGTTATCCTGGCATCTATCCCTCGGTCGATATGAAACTCTATATCACTGTCTACATGCTTGATGTACAGTGATGGATCCTTGCGCTCCGTTGTTAAAGAGTAAGTCACCCACTGGCCATTATTTGATATCGCTGCTTGGTCAATAGTTCTCCAGACATCGAAGTCTGCGTGGCCTAATCTCTTTTTAGACAGGTCTTGAGACTGAAGTGCTACGCTGATGCATACCAAGACAACTAACTGTATCTCTCTCATGTCGGTATATGTTTGCAGTAAAATAAGGAAAATGACTGTAGCGCCTAGTATCATACTATGACTCGCGAAAGACTCTAACAATTATGTTTATATTCGGAAAGTAGTATGTATAGACCGAAGTCCTGAAAATGTGAGAAATGAATCTAAAAGATCTAAAATACATCTTGGCATACATAACTCCTTTGACATGTTGTTTGTCTTTCTGGAGTAATGGCATTTGGTCATTCTCTTCTGCCATTGTTCTTTTTGGTTTACTTCCTATTGCAGACCAGTTACTACCAAAGCATACAAGTAATGTAGATGCTCAAGAGGAACTATCTCGATCTAAGTTGATTTTCTTTGACATCCTCCTTTATCTCAACTTGCCCATACTTTACATCCTAGGATATTGGTACCTAGATATCATCTCTACACAGCCCCTTGGAATTCTCGATCTCACGGGAAAAACTTTAGCTTATGGTATCATGTCTGGAGTCATAGGCATTAATGTCGCTCATGAGATAGGTCATCGTCCTGAGGGTTACAATCAGTGGATCTCAAGACTACTGTTAGCGCCTGCACAGTATATGCACTTCAACATAGAACATAATCGCGGGCATCACAAACATGTTGCGACTCCAGAAGATCCTGCTACATCAAGAAAGGGAGAGTCTTTCTATAATTTTTGGGTCAGGTCAGTCTATCACAGTTATTTGTCTGCTTGGAATATTGAGAATAATGATCTCAAAAGAAAAAAGCAGCGTATTGTTGGACTGCACAACAAAATGGTGTTGTTCACACTGATACAACTGGCCTTAATCACACTCGTATATATATCTTTTGGGTCTTTTGCTACCGGCATGTATCTGATCACAGCTGTATTAGGTTTTACTTTATTGGAGCAAGTAAATTATATCGAACATTATGGACTGGTACGCCAAAAACTTGCTTCTGGCAAGTATGAATCAGTACAACCACACCACTCTTGGAATTCTAATCATGAGGTAGGAAGAGTTGTGCTCTATGAATTAACCAGACATAGTGATCATCACTTTAAGTCTACACGCAAATATCAAGTACTGAGACACTTTTCTGATACACCTCAATTACCTCTTGGCTATCCTGCTTCTATCATGATAGCTATGATACCTCCGTTTTGGTTTCGCTTGATGGACAGACAATTAGAAAAGCAAGTCTCGGTTGCTATCTAATCTATTTTTTCTCTAAAATTTTGAAGGTGAAAGCATATTCATGCTTTTCGTCGGGCTGGTGAGTCTCTTCAAAAATAGAATTATAATTCTCAAGATTAACTTCTGGAAAATATGTGTCCCCATCAGGTGTGGCATGAACTTCCGTTAAGTATAACTTGTCCCAGAGATCTTGCGTCTGGGCATAGATATTTCCTCCTCCAAGTATAAAAGCTTCTTCCTCACCTTCGGCTTTAGCATATGCTAGTGCTTCATCGATACTATGTACAACTATAGCATGATTATGAT
>CAYYBR010000031.1:12532-23281 GCA_964470035.1 uncultured Saprospiraceae bacterium | reverse complement strand
TCCAAATGGCCAAGGGCTAATTCCGCCTGCTGGTAACTTCGATTTATACCCCCTAAGCTTACGTATTCATCAAATGTGTTTCGTGCACCAATATCTATAGGGATCAGATTAGCCCAAAAATCTATGGGCTTGTCACTAGTCTTAACTTGTCGACCAGTTCGGACGTGGGTCTGCTCTTCTTGTTGATCATATGTGTAGACATCTATAAAGTCATAAGCATGGAGATCGTTACCCATCTCTTGGCTTACCTGAAATACGTGTCTTCCCTTAAAGGAATCACCACCAGATAATCTAGCCTTTAGCCAATAAATCATATTTTTCCTTGGCTCGACTTCATCAGGATTTTGCCATGTCAGCAGTGCTTCTTGTGATCTGATATCAGCGATATCCATCGACTGGCTATGATCACTGTATATGACTAGCTGATCTATCTGAGCGCCCTTAAATATTCTTGTATCATTATGGGCATAGGGTTGATCAAAGTTATAAGATTGGCCTTGTTCTGATTGTGCTATAGTCAGTGTCCAAGCACCTAACACAAGTACTATTATGAAGGAGATTCGGTTATTGATATTAATTCGATTGAAGGAGATAACTATGAATATAGTCATTAACACGAAAATCTACGTGGAAGTAGGGTCATCTTAACTTATGATATCGTTGAAAGGTCTGACTACCTAACGGACAGAGCGGCCATAGAAGTGGTGCTCAAAAAGTGCATGACAGTTCTGGGAAACTTGAGCGCAAAATGGTTCTGCATAAGGCCTATCTCCCGACTGGTGGCTCACGTGGCTACTCAGCAACGGTATCCATTCACTTCACTTCAGCTCAAATGCTTATCAACCTATCTCTTATTGAGACACTTTTTGATCAGAACGACCAAAATCTCCAATTCCCCTCCCATTCATATCCCTTAAGAGATATAATGGGAGAGGTGGAGTTCCAACGTACCTTTATCTTGATTATGTCTTTTTGGTTGTGCAGTTTGCTAAACAGAATATAAGTGGCTTCCAACGCAACTACAATTCAAAGATGCAGGTTCACAACATAGCTGAGAGGCCCTTTTCGTTTTTTGGTTACAATTCAACTGTTTTTGGCACAAAACACGCTTTTCTATGAAGGCACCTAAAACTTGAACCTAGTGTAATCCTTAGATAGCCTGTATTTAGTTGCCGAATCTACTTGGCAAATCACAAGATATTTATCGTAGAAAGTAGAATGGCTCTATGAGCGCGGCTTATAGGAATCATCTTATCTACTATAACCAAAGAAGTGTCATCGATATCCTTTATATAATCAAGATTAACTATAAACGATCGATGTATCTTAACTAGACGTGGATAGTTAAGTCTCTGAGCTAGCGACTTGATTGTGCCGTATATTAGAAACTTGCCGGAATTAGTCACCACACTTATATAGTCACCAGCATTTTCAAAATACAGTATATCAGTAAAGGGAATTCGAACCAGCTTCTTATTAACTCGTACATATATCTCGCTGGCTTTACTCAAGTTCACCTGTTCCTGCTTGCGCTCAGCTTCCTGGAGACATTTTTTCAATGCCCTATTAAACCTGTCAGAAGAAATTGGTTTCTTCAAATAATCTGATACCTCATACTCAAAAGCTTGATAGGCGTAATTTTCAGATGATGTAGTAAACACAATCTGCGGAAGAACAGATAACTCTTCTATAAAATCTAGACCTGACATACCGGGCAGTTGTACATCTAGAAAAATAAGATCGGTAGTCTGCTCTTTCAAAAAATCAATTGCCCCTTCTGCATGCTCAAAAGACCCTTGAAGCTCCAAAGAACTTTGCTTGTCACATAATCTCTCGAGTGATTTTCTCGCCATCACCTCATCTTCAACTATAATACACTTTAAAGATTGCACCATAACTTATTTTGCTTTTCGGATATTCACTAATTCTTGTTCTACGAGCGCAATACGTCTCGGTAATTCATCAACTAGATTTGTTAATTCTGAAAGTGCCGATGACGAAAAATCACCGCTAAGTCGATTTTCAAACTCCTGAAACTTAAGAGTTATATCTGTCAGCCCCACCATCTGAAAGGTTGGCTTCATCTTATGCACCTGCCCTGCAAGATCTGATATCCTTTCGCGATTTTTGAGATTCATAAGATGAGAGATTTCTATAGGATACTCTCTTAAAAACAGCTGAAACATCTCTTCAGCATACTCTAGATCTGCGCCATATGCTTCATTCAAATAATTATAGTCCAACTTTGTACTAAATTCAAATGCCTCTTTCTCTTCTAGAGCCTTTGAACATACTGGCATATACTTACTTAGTATCGCACTAAGTTGATCTTGTGTAAATGGCTTTGTCAAAAAGTCCGTCATACCGACATCCTGCGCCATCTGCTTTTTTGATAGAAAAGTAGATGCTGTTAAAGCTATGATGGGGACATGTTTGTTGTCGCCTTCTATTCTTCGTATTTGCTCTGTAGCTTCAAAGCCATCCATGATTGGCATCTGTAGATCCATCAAAATGATATCAGTATCATTTGATGAAAAGTAATCTACCGCCTCTTTCCCATTATTGCAGATGTGGAAATCCAAATTCCACTTTTCTAAAAGTCTAGATATATAAATTACATTGAGATCATTATCCTCAACTACGCAGATCTTACAATCAGATTTAGATTCAAGTGTACTTACTCCGAGCTGATCGTCCTCTGCTCCTCTTGCGTCTCCCCCTTTCTCTAACATCAAGGTGAAAAAGAAGGAAGCTCCCTCTCCCTTAGTGGATTGTACTTCTAGCTGGGTATCTAATAAGGCTAATAGCTTCTGAGAGATACTTAGACCAAGCCCCGTGCCTCCATACTCACTTCTTATCTTACTGTTCGCCTGTTTAAAATCCTCAAATATTCTTGATATTTCGACTGCATCCAATCCAATACCAGTATCGCTCACCTTAAATAAGACTTCATATTTATGTTCATCTTCCGCTACTAAAGTAGTTTCAAGATGGATAGTGCCGGTCTTAGTAAACTTGTCTGCATTGCTCATTAGGTTTAATAGAACCTGACTTAAGATCTGTTGATCAGTCTTAACAAGTCTATCAATCTCAATGTCTAAAGACAAAACGTACTCTAGTTCTGGCTTCTCGTTTTTAGTTTTAAATGTCTTAAATATACTTTCGAGATCCTCTTTTAAACTGAACTCGCTATTTCGTATTTCTAGAGTACCTGCATCGATCTTTGACATATCCAGAATATCCGAAATCAGATTTTTCAAAATCCGCGCCGAACTAAATAGAATCCCCAAAAACTCTTCTTGCTCCTTGCTCAAAGATGTATCTCCTAATAAGTGGCTCATGCCAATAATAGCATTCAGCGGAGTTCTAATCTCATGACTCATATTGGCCAAGAATTGCTTCTCGGCTTCTTGTGCCTTTTGTGCTTTCTCTTTGGCAATCTCTAATTGATCACTGAGTTCCTTACGTTGTGTGATATCGCGTGCAACCGCAGAAAAATAGGTGTTTCCTAATTTATCCTGCATCCGTCTAATATTCTGTCCTATCCAGAATAAGTCACCCTCTTTATTGATAATTGGAAATTCATAGTAGTCCTCACTCTTATTTTCTTCTTTCACTGCGGAGTAATACTCATAAGCTTCGTTCTTATAAGGGTCTGGAATAAATTCTAAGTATCTATGTCCTATAATCTCGGACTTATTATATCCAAACTTTTGGATTCCAGTTTCATTCATATAGATGAAGTAACCATCGGAGTCTACATTGAAGAATATATCAGCAGATTGCTCGACCAGTGTACGGTATCTTTCTTCACTATGTGATAACTCTTTGGATCTTTCTACAACCTGATTCTCAAGATTAGCATTGAGCGCTAAAAGTGCTTGGTTGGCCTCAAAAAGTTCTGCTGCCTTTTTCTCAAGTATCTCTTCAGCTTTTTTACGGGCTAGCCTCTCGCGCTCTACACGCTTTTTTAAAAGTTCAATATCACTCATGATTCGTCTAAGGCAATAGTGAATCTCACCACACTACCATCGCCCTCAAGATGGGTCATATCTATCTGCGGATTATGTCCATAATGACTCATGGACTTTTCTATCAACCCAAGAGCAAATGGGGCCATCTTCCTTTCACTCGAGTAAATCATAACTAACTTACCCTCAGCTGTAGTCTCTGTTTGAAATTTTGGTAATATAGCATCAGGGTAAAGTTTTTTTACTTCGACATGTATGTGATCATCGATAGACTCTAAAAACGAAAATGGATGATCATGATGCTCAAAGAACTGAGGATACTGAGACAAAAAAGTTTCGAATATATAACGACCAAATGCCTTCAGTAAGTCACTTGGGTCTTTCTTTGTTGTTGCTGCAAGGTTACCCAGGAGAGCTATAATCTCGCTGTGATGATAAGTGCCTACAGCTGTATAGATACCATTTGATGAGAGTTCAGAGTTTTCAATTATGTGATCCACTGTTTCGTATCCAAACTCTTTCTCAACCATATCAAGAAATTCAGTGAAGACGATGCCTTTCATACTAAGGTTTTAATGGGTTATCAATATTAAATTAATACAAATTCGTGCCAACAATAATAACTAAACGCTATATAGACATTTAGATTCCATAAATCGACCAAAAACCTCTTAGCATTCTAATGCAGTCTCTACTATCGCAGTAGTGACTTGATCTAAAACATGGTATACCTTCTCAAAATTCTCTTGCCCATTATGAAATGGATCTGGTACAATATTATCATTACCTAGGCTGAGTGTATTCATAATCAATTCAACTTTAGACAAGTCAGTTTTTGATCGAGATAGGTTCGCTAGCACTTGGTAATTCTGCTCATCCATCACGAAGATCTTGTCAAAATGATCAAAGTCAGACACTTTAAACTGACGAGCCCTTTGGTATCTGATATCTAAACCATACTTATCCGCTACCTTGATCGATCTTGGATCTGGCAACTTTCCGATGTGCCAATTTCCAGTGCCAGCGCTATCTATCAACCAAGGCAGATCCGCCATAGCCACCTTTTTATCTAACAAGCCATGTGCAAGAGGAGATCTACAAATATTACCCTTACATACTATCAGTACTTTCTTCATGATTTTCATTTTGATTATAAAGAAATAACACTTCAGTATCTCACTTTCGTAAATGAGACGAACGGTTATGCTCACGCGTTGAATTGCAAATTATAAGGGATAACCCCTCATAATCAGCCCAGATCGTCTTTTCTACCACTCGAAGTTATAAAATTGACTATTCACCTTATACCTCCCACATCCGGTCGCTTTTTGGAAAAATGAGTCTTTTGTTGATCGAGCTTTGAGGTATGAAAAGCAGTATAAAATGTTTCTTATTGATATGCTTAGTCTGCATGAAAGGCGAGGCTTTGTTTTGCCAAAATACCGCTGAACAAGAAGAACTCTCCATAAGTCAGTATGATGTAGATGAAGTAGCTGAGCAACAAAAGTTCCGACACCAAGTAAACATCGGTGGGGCTTTATCAGCCTTTAAAGGAACAGATACATATGTCCAAAATTATCACATAGGCTGGACGGCACAACTTTCATCTCACTGGATACTTGCTAACGAGATGGGACTACTGAAAGGCGAAGGTCAAGGATCTCTCCAGTTCTCACATAAGGTGTTATATAAGCGAGATAAATATGGAGTACATCTCGGTATCAGATACTCTAATAACAACTTGTCGCCCTCACAAAGTACTGAGGTTGGATCTTACCATTGGGTAGGTGACAAGGTAGTATTGACTAATCAGCTAACAAGGATAGCTTTTAGGAACACACCTAGTCTTTTACCACTTAAATCAACAGTTACCTGGATCAACGGTCGAATAGGATGGACGATCGGGATGACCCAAGACCTTAGTAGCTTGAGCGATATAAACCCACTCTTTCATCTTACAGCTACCTATGAGAACTCTAGGAGTGATGTGTTCAGTCTTTACGCTTCTTTAGGGTCATTCGTACAGCCTGAGTTTAGCTTTCAGATCATAGACAACGCTGCACAGCAAATAGCATTCGGTGGGTGGTTCAGAAAAAAACTAAGCACGCTATGGGTAATCTCGTCTGGATGGGGCTTCACCCATATCAGTGACAAGCAGCAACTTAATATACGATCCCATCAATTACATCTATCGATCACGTATAAACTCTAATCCATGAAAACGCAAAAAATAGCTTTGATAGGACACCCCTCCTCAGTTAGTGGTCTGGCTCTCCTACTCAGACAAGTAGGCCAATATGAGATACAAAAGGTCAAAGCAGAATCAAAGGCACTTGAAGAAGTAGACTACAAGTCTATCGGATCAAGTATCCTCATCTGCAATGCACGGAACGTAGCTCCATGCTGTCAGATACTTTATGATCTATCAAGAAAGGTGAGTGCTGAGAAAATCATCGTCCTCTCAGAAGTAAAGGATCCTAATCTCATGTATACCGCCTTAGATAATGGTGTATCAAAGTTCATAGTAGGAAGGCTCGAGCAGATAGACCTAGCAAGGAAGCTTAAAAAAGAGATTAGTACTACAGTTGATACAACTTCTACGAGGAGCATACTCGCCATAGGAGCTCATCCTGATGATGTTGAGATCGGCTGTGGTGGCACACTCAAGAAACATAGTGAGAGAGGAGATGATGTCACTATCCTCACACTTTCTAAAGGTGCTCAAGGAGGTAACAAAGAGCAACGTGTTAAGGAATCTACATGTGCGGCTAAAAGCCTCCAGTCGAAGTTAATCATGTGCGATCTGGTAGACACAATGATGTCTAATGGAGGTGATACAATATCATGCATCCATGAAGCTATAGAAAGGTCACAACCAGATATCATATATACACATAGTATCCATGATACTCATCAGGATCATCGAGCTACTCACTATGCTACTCTGGTCGCAGCTCGAAGGATAGAGAAAGTATACGCCTATCTAGCTCCATCTGGAACTACAGAATTTCACCCTAGGTACTTTGAACATATAGAAGATTATATCGACGATAAGATGGATGCCATTAATTGCTTCACAAGTCAAACGGTGACGAGTAATCGGCCTTACCTCAAGAGGTCGATTATAGAATCTACAGCCAGGTACTGGGGAAGATTTTCAAACTATGGCTACGTAGAACCATATGAAATAATTAGAACCAATTAGAAAAATAACAAACCCAAGAAAATGAAATATTTAAACGAACTCAATATCCTCATAACAGGAGCTGGTGGCCCTGCCGCAGTGTGTACTTATAAAAGTCTCAGTAAAAAAATCAACAACATACACATGGCAGATATGGATGGTCTATCCGCCGGACTCTATCTCGTATCACCAGGAAATCGACATGTTATCCCTGCAGCTAAAGACCCTGATTTTCTAAACCAATTGTTACAGATCTGTATCGACCAAAAGATAAATGTACTTATCCCAACTGTAGACTTTGAACTTCTCCAGTTAGCTGAAGCTAAGGAAGAGTTCTTGAGTCATGGGGTTAAGATACTCGTCACTGCACCCGAAGTCCTCCATAATATCATGAATAAGCATAACCTGCTATCTCTAGTAGACGAGATCGTAGAGGTAGGTCAGCATGGTATGCTTGCATCTCAAAACTTAGAAAATTGGAAGGACAAAAAAGTAGTCATAAAGCCTATCAGTGGCAGTGGATCTCGTGGAGTAGATATTTACGAAAGTGTAAAAGACATACCAACCAAAAAACTGAGTGATCCTACCCTACTGATACAAGAGTTTGCTGAAGGTCCAGAGTATAGTGTAGACGTGATGGTGGCAGAAGATGGTGATATCAAAGCCGCAGTGCCGAGACTCAGGATGCGCACGGACTCGGGTGTATCTGTGACTGGAAAAGTAGTGCTCAATCAGGAAGTGATCAACTATGTAATTAAAGTATTAGAAACGGTAGGACTGACTTATATGGCCAATGTCCAGGTAATAACAACCAGCTCGGGACCACGCCTCATAGAGATCAATCCTCGATGTAGTGGTGGATTGAGTCTGGTGATAGCAGCTGGTGCTGATACTCCGCTTATGGCAATCAAAACACTGATGGGAGAGCAAGTAGAGGTAGTGCAAGACATCAAAGAGATTGCTATGGTTAGGATGTACTCTGAGACCTTCATGCCTGCACAAGACTTAGCAGTTGCCTAGTGATCGCACTTAAGATCATATTGACCTTATGTGTGATCATCGGAAGTGTACCGCTCTTTACCTCGCTCTATCAATTCTCCTTAGTGGGTATCCATGGATGGAGAAATCACTATGGTAAAGTGCAGGACTACACACCAAGGGTGGCCATCATCGTCCCAGCATGGAACGAAGAAGGTGTCATCGGCACAACGATCGAACAGCTCATCAGCATGGACTATCCAAAAGATAAGTTGCGAGTATATGTAGTCGATGATGCTAGTACTGATGGTACTCCTGATGTCGTAAGGGACAAGCATAAAAAGTACCCTGATAACGTCTTTCATCTTAGGAGAGAAAAAGGAGGACAAGGAAAAGCGCATACGCTTAACCATGGGATCGATATCATCTTAAGCGAGGAGTGGATGGAAGCTTTGCTCATCATAGATGCTGATGTATTATTCGAAAAAAGAGCTCTTCGCAAGATGGCAAGGCATCTTGTAGATCCAGACATTGGATCTGTCACGGCCTATATCAAAGAAGGAAGTGTACCGGGGAATTTTATCACCAAGTTCATCGCCTTCGAATACATAACCGCTCAAGCGGCATCACGACGGGCTCAAAATGTGCTTGGGGTCATGGCTTGTCTAGCAGGTGGTGCCCAACTCCATAGTCGAGAAAATATGATCGCCATAGGTGGTGCTATCGATACATCTTCTCTAGCCGAAGACACTTTTACAACATTCAAGACTCAGCTCAATGGTCGCAAAGCCATCTTCGAACCAAATGCCATCGTATGGGCAGAAGAACCAGATGGGCCAGTAGGTGTGTGGAAGCAACGATTGCGCTGGGCCAGAGGTAACGTCCAACTCACTAGGGCATTCAAACATATCTGGTTTAGGAAGAAACATCATGAAAAACTTGGCTCTATAAAGTTTGGCATTCTTTGGTTTGCCATCATCTTGATGCCCTTCTTTATGATCTTGGCATCGATCGGTTTGGTCAGTCTTTTCTTTGTAGACTTCCCACTATCCTGGTACTTATTTAATCAGTTTTGGGTCCTTAACTCTATCACTTACATCTTTGTTACTTTCTTTTCTTTTTTGATAGATCCAGTGATCGCCAAGAGGTCATGGCTTCAAGGTATCTTGTTTCCTGGGGTGCTATCTCTTATCATTATCATCATCTCTATGATACCTGGTATGATGGACTATCTGATCAGCCTCCTCAAGCAGGTGCCAACCAGATGGCCTTTATCGAAGATCGTGATCTTATTCATGTATAGCTGGCTTGCACTTTGTATGATACCTGCATATGTATCCTATAAATTAGACAAGAAAAAATATCCCAAGTGGCTGACTTCTGGGCTTGTCATCTTAGCTGGATTTGGACCGTTACTTTGCGCTATAACACTTCAATCATATATTTCAGAATTCAACAATGAAGAATTAAAATGGGACAAAACAGAAAAGACGGGCAAGGTAGCCTTGGGAGGATAGACTTTTATAAAGAGCTTGCTGACGATGAAAAGGTTGAAAAACTGATCGGATATCGTCAGGTGATAGTTGTTGTAATTATCACCCTACTCGTCATCATTAGGGAGATGTTGTATCCTTCGCATTTGTATGTTACGGAGTTGTTGTTTTAGTATATGCGGACTGACGTCTACTTATATATGTGGCGAGCTGGTGGCTCTTGTAGAGGCTGCGCCTCCATGGCTTCGCACTAAAGTACGAAGTCATAGTATGGGGAGAGGCTCTGCCTCTTGGTCTCGTCTGACTTCAGTCTGGTGTCATAGTATGAGTGGTGGTCACCCCTCTCTTTCTTTACTTAGCTTTACACATCGGACTGAAGTCCGATGTCATAGTATGAGTCGAGGCTACGCCTCTTTTTCTTTACTCAGCTGTGTCCATCGGACTGAAGTCCGATGTCATAGTATGGGTCGAGGCTATGCCTCTTGTTCTTTACTCAGCTTCTTGAGTCTCTGGAATTTATTCCAGAGTCGTGAGGCTTACTTTCTTCCTGGAGTGCCTTAGGCACGGGGCATGTTTTTTAAATCTCCAAACTGAAGTCCATTGTCCCAGCACGGTTGAGGCTGTACCTCTCTTGTTCTAGACCAATTCCTCAAAAAGATGCTGCTCATCATATTGAATCTGAAATTCTTTTAGAGTTTCAACATACTCTTCTTTGAAGCTTCGAGAGCCATGATGTTTCTCCTGATTTTTTATGTAATTATAAATAGTCTCTATGTCTCGTTGTCTATAGGAAAACACCCCATACCCCCTTTGCCATTCAAATCTTGAAGGCGTTAGTTGGTGATCATTGATGTATTTTGATGATTTGGCTTTGACCCGTTTCATCAGTTCAGAAATAGACATCACGGGCTTCAATCCAAAAAAGCAGTGGACATGATCTTCTACACCATTAACTATAATTGTTTTGCAACCAGCCTCATTGATTAAGTTGCCAATAACTCCAAATACTTTTTCTCTCCAACGTTTATCCAAGACAGCTCTACGATATTTTACGACGAAGACGGTTTGTATATAGATCTGATGATAAGTGTGTGCCATGTCGTTAGTTTTATATGTGCCGAGC
>CAYYBR010000031.1:0-12432 GCA_964470035.1 uncultured Saprospiraceae bacterium | reverse complement strand
TGGTGGCTCTTGTAGAGGCGTTGCCTCTATGGCTTCGTACTAAAGTACGAAGTCATAGAATTAGTCGAGGCTATGCCTCTTCTTTTTGTAAAACATCTTTTCTACAAAGCACTAAAGTACGAAGTCATAGAATCTGTCGAGGCTATGCCTCTTCGTAAAGCTCTTGTCTACAACCCCCTAAAGTACGAAGTCCTCATTGAGTCAATACTGCTTCTCTTTTACAGGATGACATCTTAAGAGCCTTAGGCTCGATTCTATATCCTATCTCTAGAATTTATTTCAGAGGACTTAGGCTCATCCTTTAGCTTGAGTGCCTTAGGCGCGGGCATCTTGAGAACGTGTATGGTTATCTGTCGAGCTGGTGGCTCTTGTAGAGGCGTTGCCTCTATGGCTTCGTACTAAAGTACGAAGTCACAGAATCTGTCGAGGCTATGCCTCTTGTTTTTGTAAAACATCTTTTCTACAAAGCACTAAAGTACGAAGTCACAGAATCTGTCGAGGCCATGCCTCTTGTTTTTGTGAAACATCTTTTCTACAAAGCACTAAAGTACGAAGTCACAGAATCTGTCGAGGCTATGCCTCTTTTACTGGTTCACATCTTTTCTACAACCCACTAAAATACGAAGTCACACAATTAGGCGAGGATCATAGCTGGTGAGGATGATACTGTTCCTATTATGAAGGTATTAAAGCCTTCTTTACAACAAATTCAGTCGTTCTATGACCTCGCTTTTAAGGCTCCTGCTGATAGGTACAATCTCATTGTGTACAAGTATACTGGAGTCTTCGATGTCCACGATCTTAGATGTATTAACGATGTAAGATCTATGGACCTTGACGAATTTTTTGGGGGACAATCTTCCTTCTATGCTTTTTAGTGTTGATCTAACAGCATGCATCTTTTGATCATCAAGCTTGATCAGTATGTAATCTCCTTTGGCCTCTATAACACATATCTTCTCGACCTCTATCCTCACGAGTCTTTTGTCTGCATGGACGAAGATTTCATCTTCGTATTCAGGCTCTATTTTATCAGTATTGGTGAGCGGAGAGGCTTCATTTTTTTCTACTCTTTGGATAGCTGATATAAGCCGTGCTAGTGTTACTGGTTTGAGTAGATAGTCAACAGCTTCTACTTCGAAGGCCTCTAGCGCTCTAGTTTCATCACTTGTCGTAAATATAACTTTGGGTGGATTCTTAAGAGTTCTGAGGAAATCAAATCCATCCAGTTCTGGCATATGAACATCAAGGAATAAAAGATCGATATGATCATGCGTTTTGATCTTATCAATAGCCTGTAATGCACTTTCATAGGAAGCCAACAGTTCTATGTCTGTCACTTTATCACAGAGTCTTTCTAGGGAAACTCTGGACAACTTATCATCATCGATTATAATGCACTTCATACAAAAGAGTGTTCTGAGCTAGAACAAAGATACTCTTCTGTATAGGATGATACTAAGATCAACTACTCATAGTCACCTAGTGCTTTTCCAGTGTGGGTTGATAGTGATAATCCCTATCTGCAACTATGCAATCGTGCAGTTAAAGCCTTCTACTTTGTGTCATCCTCTAAAGATACATCTGGGAGCACTTTCTCTTCTTTGTTCGTCGTGCTTTCTATATTGTTAGAATCGTTAAGGCCCCAGTCGTATGGCAGAAACTTTATTTTGGCTTTGCGATCTACATTTACGGAAGTGTACTTGTTGATATACTCTTGAAGATTCTGGCCATCAGTGAAGTCACCTTTGTACCAGTTAAAAATCTTACTTAGCTCTAGGCGATCGGGTGTAATGATATTTTTAGAAGTATCAGCGAGAAACATCCTGGTCATCAGATCAAGCTGTTCTTCGAGCTCATCACCTGTGAAGGCAAAGTTAGCTAGAGGCGGACAGGAGATACTTGCACAGTTCACTGCAAAGTGAATTCTTGGCTCCTTATAATACTTGCGGAGGATACCTTGCTCGATATTGTTGAGATCATACTCGCGACCTTCTATGTTGATAAACTTTTGGTCCCAGATAGAACTGATGAAGGTGATCCCCCCCTTGATATCTTTGATGGAACCGATAGGATAGTGATCTAATACTTGTTGTACGGTGAAGGCATTGTAGGCATTGATCCAGTAGGCGATACTTTCATCTTTACTCCAGTGCATAGGATTAGGATGGTTAGCCTCTAGGAGGGTGATATATTGGTCGAACTTATCTCTCTCTTTTGATAGTGCATTATAGTCCATATTGCCATCAGCCTGTACGTGTCTTTCGAGCAGATCATCCCAGATATCATGCGATATAGGCTCGGACATCCCCTCTACAGGTTTGATCTTTTTATTAAAGAGGTTGATCGCTGTAGACGCGCACGAGGTCATGCTCATCACTACAAAAGCCAGCAATAGATATCTCATCAGTTTCATTTTGTTTGATAGTTAGTATACCTATCTATAGCACCAAAAGCAACAAATAGTTGCCTGAAGCAGTATTAAATATTTCTAAATGGCCTCATCTAAATCATCACCGCTTCTTATCTTGATACCTAAAGTTGGCAAGTCGGATTGAGGAAATCTATACGGTAAGCTGACTCGCTCTCAATGCCTGTCCGTTGCCATGTCTTTTTATAAGGATCTATCTCTAATATATACTGATCTGAAAATCCATGTGTTAGATCTTATACTATCGCAGTGGTACGACCTAAAAGCTGGGCAGCAGGATATGATCTATAGTATGCTACACAATCCATCAATAGATAAAGATATATAGCTAAAGTGTACTCGTCCTCATGACTTAACATAAGTTGCTCTGTGGTAAATCACCTACCTTATCCTATCAAATAATTAGGATACCATGACTCTCAAGCTACTAGGTGAAATCCTCTCCGCGCTACTCATACTTGGAGGGTTTGAACTTTTTAATCGCAAAAGCATCAAAGCCTTCCATGTGATGGCGGTAGGTCAGCTCCTTGCAGCGGTCATCTGTAGCTATGCAGATCTTTGGTTTTTAGCAGCCATGCATGTCATCAACTTTATCATGCAAATACGTGGTTATATGCGATGGCAAGCCACAGTCGAGCAATCTACTTCATAGAAAATATGGAAATAAAAAGAGGACAAGACTCTCCTCCAATCCTGCCCTCTAAGGTATCGTTGTTAACGCAGCGATTACTGCTTTTTTAGCTGTAGTGATGCAGCTTTTTTTCTTCAAGAGAAAATAAAATAAAAATCATCTACTCTCGAATCAATAAAGGTAGGCAAATTATTGACAACAGACTTATTTAACACAAATCAAGCATTGAATGTGGTAAATAAGGGTATTCCATTTGGATTTGGACAGGTGCATAAGTACTTGCCTCTCTATGTTTTCATATATATGAAAACATGAAGCATGTGGATTAATAACTGTACGGATTCATAGATTTTACAGTTAGAGGGCAGGATATACTTTTGTGATAGTCAATAATCACAACATATGTCATCAACTATCTCCAAGCGGGAGGCACAGATCCTAGAGTTAATTTCATATGACTACTCTACCATCGAGATCGCTACAGACCTCTTCATCAGCTACCATACGGTTGTGTCTCACAAGAAGAATATAAGATCCAAACTGAAAGTCAACTCTACTGCAGCTATGGTAAGAAAGGGTTTCGAGATAGGCATCCTCCACATCTAATTACTTCATCGTACAATCATCACAATGAAATTACCAAGTCTACTGATCATCGCATGTGCTATCCTATGTCTGCTTATACACAAAGACAAAAGTGAGACGACTCATGAAAATAAGAGAATACCGCTTCAACAGAAAATCATAGGCAAGATGGAACATGAGATAGCAAGAGTAAAAGATCCATCAACAGGACACGTGCCTGCTAAGCGACTACTTCAAGCACAAAAGATCACGGAGAAAAGATTAAAAGAAAAAGCTGATATACCAGGGATAACTTGGACAGAAAGAGGCCCTTCAAATATCTCTGGCAGAACAAAGACGATCATGGTAGATGCTAACGATCCGACAGGCAACACAATCTGGACAGGTGGAGTATCTGGGGGTTTATGGAAAAGCACTAATGATGGTCAAACATGGAATATCATCAGCGATCAGTTTAATAATATGTCCGTCACTTCTATTGTACAGGATCCTAACAACTCTAATATCATTTACTTTGGTACAGGTGAAGGACAAAGTGTAGGAAGCTTTCTAAGAGGCAACGGCATATACAGATCATTAGATGGTGGCCAAACGTTTAGTCCTATTCCATTTACCTACAATAATCCTGACTTTGAATTTATACATAAACTTGCCATCCATAGTTTTAATGGTAATACACATCTATATGCTGCTACTTCTAGCACTGACTTAAATAGAGGAGGACTACTGATAACTCAAGATGGTGGTACTAGCTGGCTAGTTTGGCGAGGCAATAATAGCGGTTCTCATAACTTTGCTTGTGACGTAGAAGTCACTGCCCCAGATCCACAAAACAACGGTAATAGCGTAGTAATAGCAGCCTTCGGAGGATTTGGAAATAACCTCGCCGCTATAGCCGGCGGTCAAACAGAAAGCGATGGCGTATACGTAAGTCTCAATGGCGGAAGCAACTGGTTCCAAGAATTTGCCTCTAGTCCTAATGAAGGAAGAATAGAAATAGCCACATCGCCCACAGATCCCTTCATAAGGTATCTCCTTATAGAATCTATAAGTTCCGACTTACTGGCCACTATGTATGGGCGCTCTTTTGTTGGTACAAGCTTCATATACACTCCTATAGTGATGCCAACCCAAGGTTGGATAGATCAAGATTGTAACAATCCTTCTCTTGACATCTTCAGAGGACAAGATTTTTATGACCTGGCATTGGCTGTTTCCCCTGCTAATCCCTTTCGTCTTTTTGTAGGTGGTGTAGATTTATGGGTATATGAACGCAACCCAACTATCCTCTCTGATAGCTGGGCGCAGATGACTAATTGGATTGGCAGCTGTGGCTTTCAACTTATACATGCTGATCAACACTTTATACATTTTAAAAATGCTGATGAAGCATATGTATGCAATGACGGAGGTGTATGGAAAACTAATAATGCCAATGTAAATCCTAACTTTAGTTTTCCATCATTTTCATTCTTGGGTAATGGACTTAATATAACACAGTTCTACGCTGGTGATCTCCACCCTTCTTCTAGTTCTAATCAATACATCACTGGCTCACAGGATAACGGATCCCAATTATTTCAAAATACAGGTATCAACGTAACATCTGATGTATCCGGCGGTGATGGAGGATTTGCACACATCGACCAGCTATCTCCAAATATCCAAATCACATCTAATACAAGACAAAATTATAGTGTCACCACCTCAGCTTGGTCTACAGGCCAACCTACACAGCGCGTTAGTACATCTGGAGGAAGGTTTATAAATCCTACTGATTATGATGACAATTCTAAGAAACTATATTGTGCTAATGGCACTGGTAATTATACCAGATGGGAAAATCCATCAAGCGCAGGCACCACTCTTACGACTGTCACCGTAAGTGATTTTCCTAATATACAGGATGGTGCCGCTTGGCACATACGTGTTTCTCCTAATGTAGCTAATAGGGTCTACTTTGGGTTTGGTAATGGAACCGTCTATCGCGTCAATAATGCGCATACAGGCACTTCCAGAACAGCACAAAAAGTCTTCGACTTAAATCTAGGTACTGGTCACAATATCTCTTGTGTAGAGATACAACCTGGCAATGAAAATCACATGTTGGTGACGCTTTCTAATTTTGGGGTTATCAGTGTGTATGAAAGTTTTAATGCTAATACTAACAATCCTACTTGGAGCGCCGTAGAAGGTAATCTACCAGATATGCCCATAAGATGGGCGATGTTCAACCCTAACAATAGTGATCAAGCTTTCCTCGCTACAGAGATGGGAGTCTGGAGTACCACTAACCTCAATGGCAATAACACAGACTGGGGGCCTACTAATGTCGGCCTCTCCAATACTCGCATCGACATGATCAAGTTTCGCTCATCTGATAATCAAATGATAGCAGCTACTCATGGGCGGGGACTTTTTACTTCTAATAATCTTGGGTCTTCAGGAGGTTGTCCAAATAACCTAGCTTTCTCTAATCAAAATGTGAGTGGTACTCAGCAAGCAAATCAAACTATCACGCTGACAAATACTACGATATCATCGAGTGCTACACTAGGAGCACCAAATATTGATATTAACCCACAATTCACTGTTAACAATAATGCTACTTTAGAAATAGAAAACGAAGGTTGTAATTAGATGTACGAAGGTGTGTGAAGCAAAATGAAAACGGGGTAGGAACTCTCTCATCCCACAGATTACTGATAAGGCTCTAGCTCATTCTGTCAATTCTAAATTTAAGTAGAATCTATTGATCTTATCAGAATTGCATTCTAATATATCCATACGTCCATCTCCATTGAGATCAGCTACCGATACATTATAGGTATTATAATCTTCTTCTTTTAACATCATCTCGTGCCATCCATCTTGCTTAGGACGATTTATAAAAACCGCATTGGGGCTTCCAACATTGCCAACAACGATATCAGGATATCCATCACGATTAAAATCCCCTACAGCGATGGTATATGAGCGAGCATCACTTGTATCATATGTCATGGACTTCGAAAAACTCATCGTGGCGTCACCATAGTAGATGCTATTAGCTTCCCCTATATTAGCAGTCGCGATATCTAGATATCCGTCAGCATCATAATCACCAACCGCTACTGATCGGGTGTTATCTGTCCCGGTTCCAAAAGCAATTCTTTTTGAGAAATCCAGAAGACCATCATTCAAGTAGATGTAGTTTTGCTGCTCATCTCTATTAGCAAGAATAAGATCGTTATCTCCATCCTTATCTATATCAGCAACTTCCACATCTATGGTCGAGTCATCCTTTGACCCAAAGCTTTGTTGCTCGCTAAACTGTCCGTGACCGTCATTCAGACAAATCTCATTTTCGCCTCCACGATTAGTAATCAGTATATCCATATCGCCATCTCCATCGATATCTGCCAAGGTGATATTTCTACTAGGTACATCGACTTTCCCAAAGGTGCCAGCTTTAGAAAAATGACCATGACCGTCATTGAAAAACAAATTATTAGGAGCTCTATCATTACCTACGGCGATATCCAAATCTCCATCTCCATCGAAGTCGGCTAATCGCGTGGCATAGCTCGTAGCACTTTCCAATCCTAGCAGTCGACTGACAGTAAATATGCCCTTACCATTATTGACAAAGATGCGGTTCTGTCCTGGCCAGTGACGACCATTGGCCACGACTACATCTAGGTCGCCATCGCCGTCGATGTCTCCAGTACTCATAGAAGCAGAAAGTTCTTCATACATCCCAAGGATGAGTCTGTTATTGGTCTTAAAATCTAGTTCCTGTCCATAAGAAGGACAAGCGAATAGTAAGAAGATGATAATTCGACATATAGACATGTCGATCAAATTAATCATAAATGTTCAGTTGTTAGGCTGCTTCTTTCTGTGCAACCATATAGGCAGGTTTAAAAGAGCAAATTCTGTCCTAATTCTTCAGCCTTGGGTTTCTATCGCGTTGCACCAAGAGAAGCAATTCACCTCATGGAGGAAACACATGGTAAGTTGCTTTTTTCTGCGCGACGCGCTCGGCAGGGACAAGTGAGAATGAAAGCATGGTGTTCAATTGCGTCTCCAGATGCAACGCGCTAAAAAGGTGAAACATGCTAGAGACTCACAAAGAGACATATCTACCAAAGTGACAACCACATAATATCAAAGAAGGGGTAAGAAATCATCCTACCCCTTGTACATTCTGTTGTTATACAGTGATCATTGCCTTTTTATACTTGCACTGTGGAAGTTGTTATCTGTTAAAGTATACTCCAAAACTTAATCCTACTCCCGGAGCTACGAGTCTCTCAAGGGTTACCTTAGATTCTAAGTATACCCTGGATTCTATATCGAAACCCAAACCTATGTTTGCACCAAAACCTCCTAGCCTTTGAGGTCCATTCATATTGTTCAATCCAATGATGGAGTAGAAAGACGATCTATTGCTAAATGATATCAGATCATAAGTGACATTCACATCGAAAGAATACCATCGCTGAAAATATAAAGCGAGACTAGTAATCACATTCCACTTGCCAGCGACTCTCCTAAAAATAGCCCTACCCTGTATACCAGAGAGGTTATCGAATTCGCGGAAGAAAAGATCGAAAGCCCCACCCCATTGTACTTGAGTAACAGCATCTGCTCTACTTTGAATTTGCTGATCTCCAGGAGCATCTGATGTCTGACCTGTTAACGAAGACATACAGGAGTTAAGCATCATAAATGCTATAATGAGGAGTGAAGGTTTGAATTGATACATATGGTTTATGAACGTAAAAAGATTCTATTTTATGTCTTCTTTCGACTCACAGTTGTATTGGTGATCCTTTTAAAGTACCACACTTCTGGAGCTTATTCTTTTTTCTGGTTATCAGTTTTAATCAATGCTCTGATTATCTATTGGAAGGTAGATAGGTTTGTCATTAAATAACAAAACTAAACTTGTTTATCTATTTGTCAATCGATACAACCTGCCCGTGCTAAATAGGTGAAACATGCTAGAAACACACAAAGAGACATATCTACCAAAGTGACAACCACATATAATCAAAGAAGGGGTAAGAAATCATCCTACCCCTTCTACATTCTGTTGTTATACAGTGATCATTGCCTTTTTATACTTGCACTGTGCAAGTTGTATTTTTTGTTGTTATGCTATGTCTAATCTCTCACTCAAACTGAATTGGACTCTTTGATAGATACGACACCGATGACTATCATCGAAGAGATTTTTGGTTAATATAGGTTGGGTTATAGCATTATGATTAGCACAAAAACTATGCCTGAGTTGGGTTTTTTATGAAGTTTGTTTTAGCTCGCAGCTTGTTTGCATGCCATCTACCATAATTAGGATAGGCAATTTTAAATATTATTAAAAATGCCTGACTCGTTTGTAATATAGAACAAGACGAATTATCTATCTTTAAAGAGATGAGCTCAACCAAAAAATAAATGTCCCAAATCGAACTCCCAAAACCTATTATAAATGCACACACCCACATCTTTACAACCGAAGATGCACCACCATACTTAGGTAAAAGTATATTACCCTGGCCACTATACCTTATCCTCTGTCTCCCAACTGTAATGTTTTTTAACAGAAGATATAAGGATATTAGTCAATGGTGGAATAGATTTAAAAAAAGACGGGCCACAATTGTTGGCAAAATAAAGACCCATAGAGCCCTCGATCATCTTTTCGCCATATTCACCTTTATACTCTTAGTTGTTTCCCTCTATTTCTTGCTTAGTCTATTTGGAAAAGGGGCAAATTGGCACGAACAACACCCATTCACTAATAACGAATTCTTCAAAGAATTGTACAGATTAGAATGGTTTTATAAGGTACCATTCTTAATAGTTGCTTCGCTTGTTTCAGATAATGCTAGAAGGTTACTCTATCTTGTATTTAAAAGTTTATTTGTTGTTTTTAAATGGTTACCTGACAACCTAATGGGCACCCTAGGCCGCTATCTTATGATCGCAAGATATGCATCCTATAAGGACCAAAAAAAAGTATTTCACAAATTATATAAGATGTATCCAGCAGGGACAAAGTTTGTAGTATTGCCAATGGATATGACTTATCTAGGTGCAGGCTCTCCTAAAAGAAAATACCTCGCTCAATTGGAAGAAATTTATGACTGTAAAGATCCGTCTTATAATGGCAATGTACCCTATGAAAACTTGCTTCCTTTTGTGCATGTCGATCCAAGAAGAATCGAGCGAGATAATCAGCCCAAAGGCGGGGAGCCATTTTTTCTTTGGAAGCCTAAAAAGGGAGGTGGGGTTGAACTCGAACATTGTATCTTGAAAAGATATCTCGAGGGCAAGTATCACGAAAATGGTAAGGATAAAGTAGAGAAGCCACGATTCTGTGGTATTAAAATTTATCCTGCCCAAGGCTACTATCCTTTTGATAAACACCTCTTACCACTATGGCTCTATTGTGCCGAAAAAGGAATCCCAATAACTACACACTGTACGGTTGGCACTGTATACTATAGAGGACTATTTAAAAAAGAATGGTTAAAACATCCTGTCTTCACTCAAAAAGGTAAATTCAAGCCTTTACCTGTCGATACTCATCACGCTCTCCAAATCAACTTTACACATCCATTGAATTACTTGGTATTGCTGGAGGACGAATACTTAAAGAGGTGGTTATACAAAATCATTGGCGTCGACTTTACTCAACGAGATACCGATAAACTAAGTCAGAATGAAATCAAAGAAATAAAACAGAGACTAACAGAGAGAGAGCAGCAACTATTAGAGGCCTTCAATTTTTGGGAAGATTCAATTCAAAGTTTGAGTCGATTAAAAATTAATCTCGCCCATTATGGCGGCTCAGAAGAATGGGAAAAATATCTAGAGAATGAAACAGAAGAGTCTAACCAAGAAATTACTGAAAATCCATGGGAAGGCATCTCCTTATTACATAGTAATAGAGCGTTAAAAGAAGCAAAATCTCTATCTCAACTTGCACTTTATGAGAAGCCAGCATGGATATGGCATCCGAAAGTAGATTGGTATTCGATAATTAGCTCTATGATGCTGCAATACAAAGGAGTCTATGCAGATATAAGTTATATTCTTCATAGCGAAAAAGTGTATCCTTTATTACAACAAACATTGAACAATTCTTTCCTCAAAAAGAAAGTGTTATTTGGCACAGATTTCTATGTGGTACGTAATCATAAATCTGAAAAAGCACTTTATAATGAAATTACAGCTGGGTTAGAAGAAAAGCATATCGAACAAATAGCTCGAATCAATCCTAAGCTGTTTTTAAGTCATCAGGCTCCTAAATAAAATAGTAGATGATTCTCTCATCTTAGAGAAGACCCATCATCGGCATATTAACTAGATCTGGTTTTAGAATAGCTTGACAAGACAAAGCGAAGCCTAACTGACCCTTGAATAGACTATATGCAGGATGTTCTTCTGAATCAAGTTTAGCAGCCAGTTCGATTGATAAACATGCAAGTTGTTCAGCCCTGCTCTTCCATTCTTCACTTTCTAGTACTTGTGCAGCTCTTAGCAAAGCAAAAATCCTTCCTGCTGATCCACAGCAAAGATCAATAGTAGATGATTGGCTGTCCCATATATCCCAGGCAATATCTTCAACAATTCGTTGATATTTTAAGTCACCATATGTTTCATACAGCAAAGCAAAAAGGTAGATCATACCAGATGAGCCATTACACCAACTAGATACAGATCCAGAAGTTTGACCTTCTGGACTCATCCAAAGGATAGAAGAGCCTCGACCTTTAGTAATTATTTTTCCTTCTAGTTGCTCACACTTTTCAACAAATGATCGTGGCAATTCTTGACCTGTCATTTTTGACCAAAGCAATGTTGTATAAAGAACGCCAGTCCATCCGTGAGCAAATCCATAATTATAAACACTGAAATCTTGTCCGACTTCAACAGCAATAGCATCAGAACTCCAGACTTCTGAGATTAATTTCTCCCCCATTGTGTTAAATTGATCTTTATATGATCTATATGTAGTGCCTAAATGCTGATTTAGTTCTAAGATGGCAAGCACCACACTAAGTTTGCCTAAGGTTGTATCATCATTTTGACACTCTCCTGAGATATCGCTATAAAACTGGTCTAAGTGTTTTTTCGTGAGATGATTTTCGTTTTTTACAAAACTGATCAGACAGGATATAAATGAAAGTCCACATTGGGTATGGTGGATGGACAACTGACCAACCTTCTCATAGCTGTCTAAATACTTTATGTTGCTATATGCATCAGCCTTATGGCGTTCATTATAAGCTTTGTTTAGCCACAACTCTGACTGAGCAAGCCAATCAGGATTACTACACGTATATGCCAAACGCAAAAAACCATAGGCTACACCCGCAGATCCACCATTTAGCGAACAGGTGGGTCCAGTATGAAGTCCATTGAGAAAGTACTTTTCTTCTACACTAAGTTTTGAACTTAAATTAATCACAAATGTCTTAAGAGATTGATCGAGATCTTTATCTGCCACTGAGGTCGGCAAATCATCGATCATTTGTTTGAGATCATCATATCTGTCTTCTGGGTTTTTAGATAGAGCTTTTCTCAGCACTTTCTCTAGTTCAGGCCATGAAGCTAGTCCATAATATTCAAAAGGTTTTGGCTCGGGTTTTGCTATTCGTTGGTGCATTTCAACTTTCTCCAAGTTAAAATCGTCGTAGTACTTTCCAGTTACTAAGTGATAAATCAAACTTCCTAAAGAGAACTGTTCTGATTTTTTAGTTACATGTGGTATCTGTTCGCCATTTAGAAC
>CAYYBR010000030.1:0-23906 GCA_964470035.1 uncultured Saprospiraceae bacterium | reverse complement strand
AATGCTGACCAAGTGGTCAGCACATCTGAGGATAATTGCGGAGAGAGAGGGATTATCTATGCTGATCCGTGGAGGGGAGAATCAATACAATTTTTAGATATGCTCTACGAGCAAACTTTTTATGCCCCACAAACTCTTTTGATCAAGCTCAACGGTCTTGTTGGCCATAAAAAAATGCTGCCCACTGGGCAGCATTCCAAAAATGTATTGCGGAGAGAGAGGGATTACCTATGGTGATCCCAGAAGTGGGGGTTGCAAAAACTCCTCAGATGTGCGCTCTTCGAGCTTTTTAGTTTTTCACAAATCTTTATGATCAAGCTCAACAGACTTGTTGCAAACAAAAAATGCTGACCAAGTGGTCAGCACATCTGAGGATAATTGCGGAGAGAGAGGGATTCGAACCCTCGGTACGCTTTTGACGTACACACGCTTTCCAAGCGTGCTCCTTAAGCCACTCGGACACCTCTCCTTTAGAGGTTGCAAATTTATTCTAATCCAAATAAATTCATAGCATTTACGGAAGTGATAGACTTGATTCGATTTATATCTGTATTGTGGATATCAGCAAGTCGGTCTGCGATGAGTGGTATGAAAGATGATTCATTGCGTTTGCCACGATGAGGAACAGGCGGGAGGTATGGCGAGTCTGTTTCTAAGATAAGGGCGTCCAAGGGTATCTGAGCGATCGCACTTCTGAGGTCATTGTTCTTTTTGTATGTGATGATACCACCGACCCCCATATAAAATCCAAGGTCCATGATTTGCTTGGCGTGTTCTTCAGTCTGATCGAAGCAGTGGAAGACACCAGTAAGGTTTCCGTCCTGTTCTTCCTGCACGATGCGTATAGTGTTATCTATAGCTGCTCGGGAGTGGATGACGATAGGGAGCGACAAGTCTTTAGCCCACTGTATCTGATATCTGAAAGCTTCTTCTTGCGCTTTCGCAAATGTTTGGTCCCAATACAAGTCTACACCTATTTCTCCTACCGCGATGACCTCCTCTCGCTTCAAATAAACCTCCAGGTTGTCCAAAGCATCTTTCCAGTCGTCGTTAACAGAGCACGGATGTAGTCCAACCATAGGGTAGCATCTAGTCGGATATGTACTGTACAAATCAAAAACTTGGTCTATCGTTTCGATGTCTATATTAGGTAGTAGGATCTTTTGTACATCTTGATCGATACATCTATTAATGATCTCGTTGATATCTTCTTTAAATTGATCTACGTATATATGTGCATGCGTATCGATATACATATGTGCTACTAAGTTTAGATGGCAAAGAAAAAGCAAAAATACTATGTGGTTTGGGTAGGCGCCGTACCAGGTGTATATAGTGACTGGGATAGCTGTAATGCTCAGATAAGAGGTTACCCCGGTGCTAAGTATAAATCCTTCAAAACTTTGGGTGAGGCCAAGCAAGCATTTGGCGAAAGCCCAACTGTACATATAGCCAAGAAAGGAGCTCAACCAAAGAAAGTACTAACTCAGCAAGGGATCATCAGAGAAAGCTTGAGTGTGGATGCTGCATGTAGCGGTAGTCCCGGTATCATGGAATATCAAGGTGTATGGACTCATAATCATGAACAAGTTTTTCACAAAGGACCTTTTTCCTGGGGAACGAATAACGTCGGTGAATTTCTCGCCTTAGTTCATGGTATCGCTTTTTTAAAAAAGAAAGGCATGGAGGACATACCCATATATTCTGACTCTAGGACGGCACTAAGCTGGTTACGTAATAAGAAGGTGAAGACTACACTAGAGAGACGATCTATAAATGAAAATCTCTTTATACTCTTAGATCGAGCGGAGCAATGGACAAGAGATAATAATTGGAGGAACCCAATCTTAAAGTGGGAAACCAAGAAGTGGGGAGAAATACCTGCTGATTTTGGGCGCAAGTAAATTATGCTACATATCCTTTCCGTACACACACCAAGCTCTAAGGATGTGCATCTAACATATATAAAGGCATAATAATATGGTCACTACTATTTGTGTCGGTCAAATTCCAAACCTGAAGAAATATGGGCTTTTATGCTTTAGAGCATTACTATATAAGCATTTTGGGGTCGAGTCAAAAAATAAGGATAGCGAGATAGCTTGTTTGTCAAAACTTTCTATTTTTAGCTCGTAAAGACGATTTCTCAAACCTATTAACTGTATAAAAAAACTGACCATGCGTAAAGTAATTGCTTTGGCTGTTGTATTCATAGGAGTAGCTTATTTTGGTGCAACCGATATGCTTGCTCAAGAAACGACAGGTTTCCAGACACTCAAAGAGAATTTTATTTCAGGAGACTGGAAATTCATGAGCTTTGTATTGATCTGCCTCATCCTTGGGTTAGCATTCTGTATTGAGCGTATCATCACGCTTAACATTGCTACAACTAATACTGATAAACTTCTTAACCGAATAGACGAAAGACTTGCAGATGGCGATGTTTCTGGAGCTATGGAAGTTGCTAAGTCCACTCCTGGACCTACAGCTGCTGTACTTTATGAAGGTCTTAGAAATTCTGGCGATGGCCCAGAAGCTGTAGAAAAAGCAATTGTATCATATGGAAGTGTACAGATGGGACTCCTAGAAAAGGGTCTTGTTTGGATATCGCTTTTTATCGCTATCGCACCGATGCTTGGATTTATGGGTACGGTTATCGGTATGATCGAGGCCTTTAATAGGATCGAAGCGGTGGGTGACCTTTCTCCATCTGTTGTTGCAGGTGGTATCAAGGTGGCACTCTTGACTACGGTATTTGGTCTGATTACGGCGATTATTCTTCAAATATTCTACAATTACATCATATCTAAGATTGATGGTATAGTCAATAAGATGGAAGAGTCTTCGATAGGCTTAGTTGATGTAATGGCGCGCAATAACGTATTTAAGTAGCGCTTATCTGTAGAATCTTTAAAACTTAATCGATGTATAAGTTTTTAACAAAAAATGGTCAACTGCTAGCTATTCTTCTAGGAGTAGCCGTAGTAGCGATCTTTCTGATCACTGTCTTTACAGGATTGGATGGTGCTGGCTACTCTGTAGGTGATGACCTTAATCAAATAATGAAAGATGCTCCGGAAGGAGATAAGCCTGCCTTCGACTTTTTTGACCTTGGTCTTGGGCTAACAATTGGACTTGCAGTTATAGCTTTGGTGATAGCTGTTCTCTTCGGATTATGGCAGTTGATAAGCTCTCCAAAACAGTCTTTAAAGGGCATACTTGGAGTGATAGTTATCCTTGCTATATTCTTTGGGTTTTATTCTTCAGCTAATCCAGAAATGGCGGGAGATGTACTCAGCAAATTTGATGTGAGTCCTGATGTAAGTAAGCTCATAAGTGGAGGTATCTGGACTACCTTGGTATTGTTAGCTGGATCTTTTGCCGTCATGGTATTGGCAGAAGTGGGTAACCTCTTTAAGTAAGATTATGGCTAAGAAAAGCGCAAAAGATCGGATGTCAAATGAGATTAATGCCGGCTCCATGGCCGACATTGCCTTCTTACTATTGATATTCTTCTTGGTAACAACAACTATAGTCGAGGACAAAGGTATCCTTGTACAGCTACCGCCATATTCAGAAGAACCGCCTGATGTATTGAAGTTTAAGACTCGAAATGTCTACTCTATCCTTGTTAATGCTAATAACGATCTACTCGTAAGAGGAGAGCCAAAGGAATTAGACGAGCTAAGAGAAGGTATCAAAGAGTTTATCCTCAATCCAGAGCGAAGAGATGACCTTTCGGAATCCTCTCAAGATGCTATTGTATCTGTGAAGCATGATAGGGGAACTGAGTATGGGATATATCTCGAAGTATTTAACGAAGTAGAGGCAGCCTATAATGAATTAAGAGATCAGATTGCAAATCAGAAGTTCAGTAAGGACTATGAGTTTTTAACTAAGGAACAGCGTCTTGAGGTGAGAGAAGTGATTCCTAAGAAACTTTCTGAGGCGGAGCCTACATCATTTGGAGAAGAATAAAACCTTGAACTATGTCAAAATTTAGTAAAAAAAGAGGCAAGTCCAAACCAGAGATATCTACGGCATCGCTGCCTGATATCATCTTTATGCTACTTTTCTTCTTTATGGTTGTAACCGTACTAAGGGATGCAACTCTCAAGGTGAGTGTAAGTACACCGAATGCTTCTGAGTTAACTAAGCTTGAAAAGAAGTCTTTGGTTAACTACTTATACATAGGTGTACCAACCGAAGAGCATAGAGAGTTTCACGGAACGAAACCTAGACTTCAACTTGGAGATAAGTTTTCATCGACGAGAGATATTCCTCTTTTCTTAGCTAATCACCGCGAGAAAGTAGATGAGAGACAAAGAGGTCTTATCACCTCCTCGCTAAGGATAGATAGAAAAACAACGATGGGCATCGTATCAGATGTAAAGACAGCTCTACGTAAAGCAGGTCAGTTGAAAGTGAACTACTCTGCTAAGCCTCAGGCTAAGTAGAAAAGCATATACTAGATAGTATGATATAAAAGGCTTCCTTGTTTCAAGGAGGCCTTTTCTTATCTAAGTCTATCCATAGACTCAACAAGTTTATCATCCTTGGCTACTCCACGGATGGCTAGCCCTGCGAACAAGATCATACCCAATGGCATATACAGGCCAGCGCTATCTGCGATTTCCAGATTATTCGTATCGTTTATTGCCTGAGTATCATTCATAAACAGAAGTACGGCTACTATAGGAAGTAGTATAGCAAGAGTGATAACGAGATAACCTAACTTCTTCTGAAGCGGACGATTGTTATATAAAAATATAGTCGCAAGACTTACGATGGCTCCAAGACCGCATATCACTAAAAGGGCAGGATGATCATAGAGATTATAGAGTCGATCACTGAATATTCCATCTATAACTACGCTAGACTTAGCAAAATCAACTAAAAACTCTCCTCCAAAGCATAAAGCAGCCAGCAGAAAAAATATACTTTGTATTCTTTGTATCATGATCTAAGTGTTTGAGATGGTCAAAGTTAATGATTGCGATAAAGATCTGCTGATTTGAGGTTAAGCTATTGGGATATCAGTGAACTAGAGAGGCCCTGCCATGTACTAGTTGTAGGAGCAGGGATTGTAGGATTATCTGCAGCCATAGAGATCGCTAAGCGCAGACCCAATCTTGGTATCAAAGTTCTCGAAAAAGAAATATACGGCACCTTGGCTTCTACTCGAAACGCCGGTTTTGCGTGCTTCGGAAGTATCTCAGAGATTTACTCAGACATAGAAAAGTATGGCCTTAATCAGACTTTGTCACTAGTAAGAAAAAGGCGCTCAGGGATCCAAATGGTGATAAATAGATATGGTCCAGAGGCGATAGGATATAAAAGAAATGGAGGATATGAAGTTTTTGAGGATAGAGATTCTTTTGACAGAGAGGAGAGCAAGATAAATGAGATCAATAAGTGGTTTGATGATCAGGTATTTAAAGTTTCATCTCTACAAGAGGGACTTTCCTTCTACAGGTCCACTATCTGTAATCAAGAAGAAGGCCAACTAAATACAGGTAAGCTTTATACTCTCCTAGAAAAAGAAGCCCTCGAGAGAGGTATCCACATAGTCAGAGGAGCTTTGGTACATGAATTAGATAACGGTAGAGTCCGCTTTCAAATATCGAAATATGAAGACGTACTAGAGCTTCAATCAGATGATATCATTATCTGTGCTAACGCTCTATCTGCTGATTTGGTAGAAGATGAAGACATAGTACCAGTAAGAAACCAAGTCATAGTGACTGAGCCTTTATCTGACCTCTCTTGGCAAGGTACTTTTCATCACGATCGCGGTTATATCTACTTTAGAAATATCGGCAAGAGGATATTGATAGGAGGAGCACGTCATATGTTTCCAGAAGAGCAAACTAATCAGCTTGGAGTCAACCATGATAATCAAAACTTCTTGGTCAACTATATCAAAAAGCATCTAGCAGATGCTTCGGTAGATGTTGTGATAGCTCGGAGTTGGAGTGGTGTTCTTTCTGGCGGAAGTAGCCGTCTGCCGATTGTAAAGCGCAAGGATGAAAAAACTATCATAGCTGCGCGATTAGGAGGTATGGGAGTTGCTATAGGCATGAGTATAGGTCAGGAGGCGGCAACACTTCTTCTTGATTAATCGTTGGATTGAAGATGGGAAAATTAAGTTCTCTGATCATTTTTTTGTTTGTACTTGGCTCTGCTTGTATTGCCCAAGCTCAAGTCACGTCAGGTGAAATTTCTTTACCTCAAGACTCCACCACTAACGATACCATCAGCTTCATAGTCATGAATGCAGAGCTGGCTGAACACTGGTCGTATGAGGACTTCGAGATTGATACATTGCTAGGTGATGTAATCCTAACTCAGGATAGCCTTGTCATGTATTGTGATCTAGCAGTAGTTAGAGATCGCATTAATGCGAGAGCATATCATAACGTGGTGATTATTCATCAGGATACGATTCAGATATTTGCAGATTCCTTAATCTATGATGGGAGACTAAAGCTAGCCGAGTTGTTTGGTGAAGTGATATTACAAGATGGTGAGCGCCGTTTATACACTGATAGACTCCTATATAATGTCAATGACAAGACTGCCGAATACAATACAGGAGGAACCCTGATACAGGGTATAGATACGATCATAAGTAAGTCTGGATTTTATGAACAACGCAAAAAGCAGGTTACTCTTCATGGCAATGTCTGGTACAGAGATACTTCGCGCACTATGTTGACAGACAGCATACTCTATCTATACGACTTGGATCAACTAAATATACTTGAGGCGACGACCATACAACAAGACAGTATAGATATCTACTGCGAGTCTGGCTTGTACCGTCTAAAAGAAGATAGAGGTATACTTAGCAGTAATGTTCAGGTAAAGTCTGAGGATCAATTTATCACTTCAGGACTCTTAGATATCAGGGGTGAGGAAGGTATTTATTCTTTCTTTTTCGATCCTTATATGGAAGATGGTGATGGGGTGGCTACTGGAGATACTATAAGATACTTTAAGAATGACGGATATCTTGACATCATATCACGTGCTGTATACAGATCATCCACACAAGTCCTAAAGGCGCCGCTCATAAGATATATAGAGGCTTACAAGTCATATGAAACTCTGGGTCGAGCTATAGTAGATACAGAAGAGAGTTATGTAGAAGCGGATAGTCTGAAGTCAGGAGATGGTGGATCAACGCTTTTAAAAGGCAACTTAAAACTTATCGACAAGGAAAGTGGTATTACGATATACGGCGACGATGGTATCAAGAGTCATACTGAGATGAAAGTTTATAACTCGGTCTTTGGTCAGCCTTTGCTATTATACCCTCTTTCTTCGGATACCTTGTTACTCAAGGCAGATACGCTCTATAACATTGAACAAAACGAAGAGGATAGCATACCACCTAGCTTCAGTGCTTTGGGCTTGGTCCAATGGAAAAATGCAGCAACCATAGGGGCTTCTAGAGATTTTGAGTTCAATCAACAAGACTCGATCATCACGATGACTGGAGATCCAGTGATCTGGTCTGACGATACACAGTTAAGCGCGAAAACTATCCAGATATATCTCAGAAATAACGAAGTCTACAAGATCACTCTAACAGATAATGCTTTTATCGTCAGCCCTGATGAGAATGAAAATTACAACCAGATCAAGGGTGCTGTGATTCACAATTACATCAAGGATGAGCGTATCCAGCGGTCTGTTGTAGAGGGCAATGCTGAGATTCATTATTTAATCCTACAGGAAGAAGAGTATCGTGGCATTAACTTATCTCGAAGCCAATCTATAGAACTCACCTTCAATGAAGAAAATGACATCTCTCGCGTAAGTATGGATGGTCAGCCCGAATCTAACATGTACGAATATCAAGAAGATATGAATCTAACATCTTTTTATCTAGAAGGATTTCGATGGAGGATAGCGGAAAAACCTAGTGAAGTTATATTTGCGCAGTATAATGTTAAATAGGACTCCTTCATTTTTTATGACTCAGATAAACTTTGTAGCAGTACTCTTATTACTGCTAATCACATATAGATCAACTGCTCAAGAGTCTTCTTCTGTAGCCGAGTTGTTACATGAGATTGAAGAAGGCCAACACTCTGTGGGTCTCTACGAGAGATTAGGGCATACTTATTATCAAGAAGGTGATGTCGCAAGTGCCAGATTATACTATGAAAAGGCGCTATTGCTACGGCCAAGGGATAAGAAGATTATTGAAGCCATCGATTTTCTTAAAGAGGAGTTGCAAGTACAGATTACACATATACCTGATTTTGTTCTGATAAGGTACTATCGCCACCTTGCGCAGATTTTACCACCATGGCTCTGGTCAATGTTGCAACTGTTGTTTGCTCTGGGCATCATCTATTTCTCGTATAGGTACCTTCTCTCTAAACCTAAAGGAACTTACAAGCGTCTCGAATTATATGCTATAGGAAGTTTTGTCCTGTTGACATTGATTTGCGGATTGATGGCGCATAAAAGTCGAACCTTGAGCCAAGGAGGAGTAAATGCTATTGTTATGGATGCGCAAAGCCTTTATAGCGCACCTGATGACAGGAGTGAAGTAGTTACAGGTCTAGGGCCTGGTAACAAAGTAGAACTTCTTGATTCTATCGAAGATTGGACCAAAGTACAACTGGCCGATAAAGATATCGGATGGATCAAGCAAGAGCTTCTAAAAGAAATCTAGAAAATCTGTAAGTATGTATTATTCTTCTTCTGAAGAAGCACTAACTACACGTCCGCCGTCTAACTCATCCTGAAGAACATCAAGTTCATCCCACTTACCATCAGCAGCTAGTTGAGCTTGTTGAGGCCATGTAGTCGGATCCATCATCTGGTATCTTGATCCAGCTTCCTTTAAGATGTCCTTGATCTTGTCAGTACTAGTCCCAGCTAAGTCAGAGAATGTCATAATACCAGCGGCATTAAGTAACTCATTCACTTTTGGGCCGATCCCTTCTACCTTCGTAAGTTTATCAGGCGTCGAGGCTGCCTTAGGTGCTGGTTCTGGAGTTGGTGCTGGTGCTGGTGCCGGAGTTGGCGCAGCTGCTTTCTCAGCCACAGGAACCGCAGGAGTTTCTTTTTTCACGGCTTTCTTAGGAGCCGCTTTTTTTACTGTAGTAAGTATCTCACCTTCAGGGACTATGCTAACATAAGTCCTGTTATTTCGTCTCTTTTTGAAGGTAACTGTACCCTCGACGAGAGCGTGAAGTGTGTGATCTTTACCTATGCCCACATTGACTCCAGGATGGTACTTTGTACCTCGCTGTCTTACTATGATGTTTCCTGGGATCGCATGCTGTCCTCCGAACAGTTTTACTCCAAGTCGTTTACTATTACTATCACGTCCGTTATCAGTACTACCTACACCTTTCTTATGAGCCATGAGTTACGCGTTTATAGAGTCAATCTTAATTTTCGAAAATAGCTGGCGATGACCATTTTTCACCTTGTATCCTTTTCTTCTTTTCTTTTTGAAGACGATTACCTTGTCTCCTTTTTGAGTTCCTAAGACAGTAGCCTTAACTGAAGCACTTGATAAAGTTGGTGTACCAATTTGAGTTTTGCTATCAGTTCCTACGAGCAAAACCTCATCAAAGGAGACCTTAGCACCTTCTTCTTCACCGAGGTGGTGAACAAACAATTCTTGACCTTCTGCGACCTTAAATTGCTGACCGGCTATTGATACTATGGCAAACATGATCCTACTTTTAATCTATTTGTAAAAATCGGGCTGCAAAGATAGTCTTATTCATTGATATTCAAAATAGCCTACGAATAGTTGTTTTTGACAGTTAGTAAGCATAGTTCAGACTAGAACCACTCCTTCAGTATGATCTCTCTTTTCAGTTGTTTATCACCTCTTTTCAGGGTAAGTTTCACCTTTTTACCACTTTTTCCTGCTAAGATCGTATTGATCCAAGGAAGAGTAATTTTTTTGGCGTTCCTGTTGTTGATCCTGGTGATAACATCACCCACTTGGATGCCTGCTCTAGCAGCTGGGGATTTGTCGATGACTGCTATAATATAGAACTGATCGAGCCTAGGTCCGACAGCTAAAGTTGTGATCCCGCTCTTATCAAATGAGAATTCTTCATCGTAGTTTTTATTTGGCCTCAGATATAGATTTTGTCTGGTATAATCTATGATCACATCAAACCTTTCGAGAAGGATGTTTCCTATGATACCATTGCGGATGAGATTTTCATCAGCGCCTTCTGCAAACTCGAGATCTTGAAAACTAGTCAGAATATCGCTGAAGGCTATGTCTTCTCCGATCTTCATAAGATGAGCCTTCCCTCGATAACCTAAGATTTCTCCAGATAGCCCATATCCTACTTTGCCAATCATAACTCGACTCGGTAACTGTATGGTAGTATCCGTGTTAGCATGAACCAAGAATGGTAGTGAAGCACCCGTATCAAGCAGGAGATCAAGTTCTCGTCGTGATTCTCGAGTGACTTGTACTTCCGCTTTTAGATATGGTTTATGCTGGGTAATAGATATAGGAAACTTTTGATATTGCCTCGGTTTGCGCCAAAACTGCCACCACTTCTTACCCTTGTCATTTGGAGCTTTGAATTTTTGAGGATGTGTAAAGTAGATTTTCTGCTTACCATAATCTATATCCATAACCAGATTAGAGAAGAAGCTGCCGCCGATGATACCATTGATCTCAGTCCCTAGTTTTTCACTAAGTAAAAGTGTATTTTCTTCTAAGACTATAATATCTCGCAAGACAGGCTTACACCCAGCAAGCCGCGTAGAGACACGACGCGCTATTTTGGCTTGGAGTACAGCGTCGAGATCAGATCCCATGATCTTTATGTCTCGCTCATATTTTATACCTAGTATTTGTGCGATCTCTTTATCGAACAGTATAGTATTCTGAGCACCTGTATCAAGTATCATCCGAAGTGGGATGATGCCATTCAGCCAAAACTTGACAATTATAAATCCTTGCTCATATGAAAACGGAACTCCAACTTCATCATCTTCTCCTAATAGATCTAACCCTATGATTTGTGCATTGCCTCTTGGCGTGAGAAGTAGCAAACACAATAGTACCCAGAATAGATACTTTATATCGAAGGCCATCTTATAATTCGCAGTCATAGATCTAATCAAGAAAACGCTTTTCACTAGTAAAAGGTCCACTTCTGAGGCTAAGATAAGTTACCTAGTTCTAATTCGTCGACGATATGGTTAGCGGCCCTTGCAGCCATGGCCATATAGGTTAATGATGGATTTTGTGTAGCGGTACTCGTCATGCAAGCACCATCACTTACTACTACATTTGGACAGCTATGTATCTGATGCCATGCATTGAGGACGGAGGTTTTGGGATCTCTACCCATCCTTACTCCTCCCATCTCATGGATATCTAGTCCCGGAGCGCGATGATCATCATCCACTCTGATGTTTTTGAATCCTGCCTTGTCAAACATCTCACTGAGTTGCTCCTCGTAATCTTTGATCATCTTTTCATCGTTATCATCATATGCGATATCGATGTGGATCAATGGCATCCCCCACTTATCTTTCTTCTCTGCATCCAGATACACTTGATTAGAATCTTTGGGTATAGTTTCTCCCATCATATGTGATCCTACTTCCCACGGGCCCAGTTCTTTTGTAGCGAATAGTTCATCAGCTAGTTCTGGCCCAAGTAGACCTTTCGTCTCTCTTTTCTTTGGATATCTGTTAGCCCCAAAACCACATGCATAACCTCTTAAGAAGTCTGTCTCTTGCTTATATAGGTTTCTAAATCTTGGTAGGTAGGCACTCGTAGGTTTTCGGCCTATAGGTCTTCGATCTCCAAAGTCTTCGCAGATCGCTTTCACGCGTGACCGATAGTTATGAAATGCCACATACTTACCAAGAGTGTTGCTGTCATTGCCGAGTCCTTCTGGGTATCTTGCTGAAGTAGAATTTTGCAGTATCGCAATCGTATTGATAGCACCAGCATTGATGAAGATCACCTTCGCCATATACTCGGTTGTTTCATGAGTGATAGCATCGATCACTCTTACTCCAGTAGCTCGTTCATTCTTGTCATCATATATGATGCTGTGTACTATACTATCAGGACGCAAAGTGAGATTACCTGTTTTATTGGCCCAAGGGATAGTGGTTGAGTTGGCATTAAAATATCCACCAAATGGACATCCTCGTTCACACTCAGTTCTAGTTTGACATTGGCCTCTTCCTTGCTGTTTATGTATTTCTTTTGGTTCTGTTACGTGAGCGCATCTCCCGTAGATCACATGACGGTTATCATAATTGTCTTTGACTATTGATTGGAAGTGTTTCTCGACACAGTTAAGTTCCCATGCAGGTAAGAAGTCCCCATCTGGTAGCATGTCAAGCCCATCTGTATTTCCGGATATGCCAGCAAATCTCTCAACCTTCGTATACCAAGGCGCTAGATCCTTATATCTAATTGGCCAGTCCACAGCAAAACCATCTCTTGCTGGACCCTCAAAATCATAATCGCTCCAGCGTTGAGTCTGACGCGCCCACATGAGCGACTTACCTCCGACCTGATATCCTCGTATCCAATCAAATGGCTTGTCCTGTATATACGGGTGTTCGGTGTCTTTGACAAAGAAGTGCTGGTTGTCTTCTCGGTAAGCGTAGCATCGAGATATCGATGGGTTAGCTTCTTTCACCTCTCTTGTGATCTCACCTCGTTGAGGAAACTCCCAAGGATTGAGATTCATCGTTGGGTAGTCAGTGAGATGCTTCACGTCTTTTCCTCTCTCCAGTAGAAGAGTTTTTAGGCCACGCTCACATAGTTCTTTAGCAGACCAACCGCCGCTCATACCTGCACCGATAACGATGGCATCATATGTATGATCATTATTCATAGATAGTGTTTATATAGTTGTGCAGGCCTGATACTTCTTAGGCACCAGTTTGTACTCTAGGACATCTTCCTGATACTCTTTCGAACTGACTAGATGTTGTATGGATAGGCTTCTTATAGTTTCACAGAATAATTTTTTCGGTTCCTCGTCCACTTCAGTTTGATCGTCAGGAGAGGCAGTGGCTACTTTTTGCATCGAAAGCTGATCTGTAAAATATGATACAATCTGCGAAGGAGAGATGTCATCAGTATCACTTTCGTAAATGCTTGCTATCTCTTCAGTGCAAAGGTTGTAACCATTTACGAAAGTGGTCAGATCTTCGGCTGGCGCGAGTACATTGAGGTGCTGAGCGACAAATGATGGAAAAGTCTCCAAGGTGTTCAGAGGTGAATCGCCTTTGGGTAAAATAGCTTCAGAGATAGCCTCAAGCCAAGTACCTTGAACAGTGTTAAAATCGAGATCCTCCTCAGGGAGATGCGTTAGGACGAGGCTCTCACTACAACTTGGTAATAATGCAACTCCTGCTGCAAGTACTGAAATACCCTTTATGGCTGTTCTTCTGCGCATGTTCAAGTGTCTTTGTCAGACACAATATAATAATCGCTACTACGAAATTCTTATCCTTCCGTTTTCTTCATTGTATCACTCATCTTATAAGCCATGATGATTGGTATAAATACTGTCAATACCAGCGTGCCTATCAATAACCAAGGCCCCAAAATATTTTTACCAGGGTTCAGTGCTCCATATATTATGGCTACCTCGATGATGACAAATATGGATATGATAATCAGTAAAATATACCGCATAAGACTAACACCAATTTTATATATGCGCTCGGCGTTCTCAGTCGTCACCGGAGTGGGGTAGTTGAAGGTGTGAGGTCTATCTTTTAAGTACATCAACAGAGCGTAAATCCCAAGTCCTATGACTGGCATGATCCAGATGATCACCTTAGATCCATATCCGTCGATTTCACCTTTTGCATTGAAATGGTGTGGTATCGAATCAGGAAGCTGCGAGTAAAAGTAGAGAGGGATGGCAAATAAAAGCACGGTCAGGATGAGTATGACTATATCCATCCTGCGATCTGTGGGAGTAGGTTCTAACTTGACAAAAGGTTGCTTCATGATGTTCTTAGTTTTTATCTGGTCCTATGATGACAACAAACTCACCCTTGGTATTTACATCTTCCATCACTTTAGATGCTTCACCGATGGTGGTGTTGACTATAGTCTCATGTAGTTTACTGATCTCTTTGATGATAGCGATCTCTCGATTACGGTCTAGGTGCTCAGGTGCCTCTTTTACTAGCTTTAATATCCTGTGAGTAGATTCGTAGAGACAGATCGTGCAGGATAACTCAGCAAGAAACTTCCACCTAGTCTGACGGCCTTTCTTGTGGGGAAGAAACCCTTCAAAGTAGAATTTGTCACAAGGTATACCTGACATAGCAAGAGCTGGGACCAGAGCGTTAGCACCTGGCAGACAGGATACTTTGATGCCTGCTTCATGGCAGCTGCGTACTAACAAAAAACCAGGATCCGATATAGCCGGAGTTCCTGCATCAGTGATTAGAGCGATATTTTTTCCTTCTAACATCTCCTCGGTCATCTGTTGGACGAGAGCATGTTCGTTATGGGCATGGTATGATTTCTTAGGAGTAGAGATCTCAAAATGCTTGAGCAATTTGCCTGATACTCGTGTGTCTTCGGCTAGGATAAGATCTACATCTTTCAGTATATCTATGCCTCGTGATGTCATATCATTCAGATTGCCGATGGGTGTAGGTACTAAATAAAGCATGCATGCAAGATAGTACTCCTGTATTTTTGCATTTCTATAATATTTCTGCAGCTCCCCTTAGCGTTCATTATATGAGACGCCTAAGAAGTAAGATATGAGGTTGGTACTTTTTATATTAAGCAGTATTTGCTGTGTTTATGCGGTAGATGCGCAAGATGATTGCCTACGAGCTGTGGAACTAGGAGATATATCAGATTTTTGTTCACAGGGATTCTCTAACGAAGGAGCTTCGATGTCTGGATTTGAGTCCCCTGGGTGTTGGGGACAGGATGACGATCAGAGTGACGTATGGCTCACATTTGTACCTAGACAACAAGGCTTATTACTAAGTTTTTTTGGTAGTGGTGGCAATAGCAATGAAACTATCGATGGTGCAGCGTTTGCTCTTTATACGGGCAGATGTAGCCAACTGTTGCTTGAAGACTGCGAAAGAAGAGATAATAACGAATCTGATATTTTTGAAAGGGTCTTCACAACTATAGAGGTTGGTACACGTCATTATATTAGAATCAGTTCGTCAGCTAACAATGCTGGCACATTTCAGATCTGTCTAAATTCTTTTTCTCCTGTTCCTGATCCTTCCCAAGATTGTGGCACAGGAGTAGTGCTTTGTGATAAATCTTCTTTTGTAGTTTCTAATCTTGAAGGCGCAGGATTAGTCACTGATGAAGCTGCCGGATCTTGTCTTGATGGAAGCTCGCCAGGTATCGATAGAGATGATCCAACTGAGACAGGTTCAGCTTGGTACAGGTGGTCCGTCGGAACAGCAGGTAGCCTTACCTTCACCCTAATACCTAATAGTGATGATACCTCAGAGGACTTGGACTTTGCTATTTTCCGACTTCCAGGAGGTCTTAATGATTGTGATGGCAAGGAACTAGTGAGATGTATGGCGTCAGGAGAGAATGGCATAGGAGGACCTCCTGATGATGATTGCTTAGGCCCAACAGGCCTTCGTGTAGGCGAGATAGATGAGTTTGAGTTTGCTGGATGCGATGCCGGAGATAATAATTTTCTTGCGCCTCTTGATGTTCAACCAGGAGAGACTTATGCACTTATCGTAAATAACTTTTCACAATCAGGTCTTGGTTTCTCTATAGAATGGGGTGGTACTGCAGAATTACAGGGACCAGATGCGGAGTTTGAGATAGTAACACAGGATAACTTTGAGTGTGACAAAGCTATCAACTTTCAAAGCCTGAGTACTTCATCTGGTGATCCGATCGTAAGCTTTGAATGGGATTTTGGTGTAGGGGCTAATATGAGAAGAGCAAACGGAGAAGGTCCTTTTGATATCGTCTATGAGTCTATAGGTGAGCGACTAGCAGTCTTAGTGGTTGAGAGTAGTAGAGGGTGCAGAGTTACTAGGATACAGGAGATTAATATCGAACCATGTTGCGATGACCTTATTCCTTTAGAGCTTTCTTTAGAGCCCAACCCTCTCAGCTGTTTTGCAGCAGGAGATGGTTCTATTATAGCTAATATCGTAAATGGTAACCCTGAGTTTCTATACTCCTTAGATCAAGGACCTCAACAGTTTGAAAATGAGTTTACAAACCTGCCGGCCGGCATTTATGACATCGACGTCATCGATATAAAAGGATGTGAAGCGAATTCTACCATCGAGGTGACTCAACCAGAAGAGATCTTAGTCGACGTCACGTCCTTGGAAGACTTAGTAGAGCTCGGGCAAGGTACCGAGATCATGTCGAGTTTTACGCCTTCTGATAGGCCTGTAGTATACATGTGGACACCGCCAAATGGATTGAGCTGTACGGACTGCCCTAATCCTTCAGTCATCCCTCCGGGTACCACTACCTATACGCTGACCGTCACAGATGAAGATGGATGTATGGGCTCAGACGATATCACTATAAGTGCAGAAGGATCAAAGTTTGTGATAGCTCCCAATATCATATCACTCTCTGCACAAGATCCTACCAACTCAACTTTTGAAGTAAGTGGCAATGACGCAGTAGATATAGTTCAAACACTAGCGATATATGATCGGTGGGGTGGGCAGCTCTATCGTCAGGACAACATAGATATAAGAGACGGTTCATTTATCGGGTGGAATGGTAGACTGGGTAATACAGGATCAAAGGTGAACCCTGGAGTATATGTCTGGCTTGCGCAAGTAAGGTTTATTGATGGTGATGTTATTAATTTTGCAGGTGACATAACTGTCATAGATTGATGTATCTACATTTTTCGACCATATCGATGTTAGTACTTGTCATCCTGGGATGTGGACAAGGAACGTCAGGAGATCTTCTTGAAGACATAGATCCAAGTAGGGAGATCGCTACTGATATAAAGATGTTTTATACGGACAGCGCTATAACTCAGTTCCGCCTGATAGCACCGATACGTGAGAGTTATGTAGAAGACCGTAAGCTGATAGAAGAATATCCTCAAGGCGTAGATATTGAGTTTTATGATGACGAGGGGAATATTACTTCTTCTATGGTGGCTAAAAGTGCAACTAGGATAGGTGTTGATGGACTTATGACGATGAAAGATAGCGTTGTGATGTATAATGCGAAGGGAGATGCACTAAAGACCACAGGTATCCTGTGGAATGAAACGAGTCAGTCGCTGAAGACATCAAAATTCGTGCAACTTATTCAGGCTGATAGTCGGGACACTATATATGGATTTGGCTTTGAAGCTAGAGATGACTTTAGTAGGTTTCAGATTATACAGCTTACGGGTAAGAGACAGTTCCAAGATATCACTGATGATTTGGATGAAAGTCCCTAGATTCCTGGCTTTCTCACCTTGGTTGAGATAAACTTACGATCTTTGTAACATGCTTGCGCTTATATTTTTCATACTTATCTTCCTTGGACTATCAGCATTCTTTAGCGGATCTGAGATAGCCTTTGTATCTGCTAATAAGCTGGGTATAGAGATCAAAAGAGAAGATGGAACACGACGTGGAAGCATACTCGGAAGGTTTTTTGACAAACCTGATGACTTCCTCGGTACGATGCTGGTTGGCAATAATATCTCTCTGGTTATCCTAACAACGATCATGACGCAATTTCTGCGTCCGCTTTTTAGTGATTGGATGTTGCCTGATGGCTACGGATTTATGTTAGTGAGTACGCTGATCATCACTGTGGTGGTATTGATATTTGGAGAATATCTTCCCAAGACAATCTTTAGACTTTATGCTAACCAAGCACTCTTCACTTTAGCGTACCCACTGAAGTTTTTCAAGTATCTACTGAAGGTGCCTACTTGGATGATGATGGGACTTACTAATCAGATCATGAAGTTTGTTTTTAGAAGTAAAGATCAAAGTTTAACAGAAGCCCTAAGTAGGACCGACTTACATCATTATATCGAGGAGACTGTCGGAGATTTTAATGAAGATATCGATAAAGAGATCTTTACTAATGCACTCAACTTGAATCAGTTGAAAGTGAGAGACTGTCTCGTGCCTAGACCCGAGATTATCCATATCGACAAAAGCGAAAATACAGACGAGCTGATCAATCTCTTTAAAGAGACCAAGGTCTCAAGGATACTTATCTCTGATGGAGATATAGAAAATGTCATTGGATACATACATCACCAGCAGTTGCTAGATCAACCTTCCTCGTATAGCAAACTGATTTTAGATATTCCGTTTGTCCCTGAAGCTATGAATGCTCGGGATCTCATGCTGGCTTTCATCAATCAGAACACTAACATAGCATGCGTAGTTGATGAGTTTGGTGGGATCGCAGGTATCATCACCCTTGAGGATATACTGGAAGAGATTTTTGGAGAGATCGAGGACGAACACGACCAAGAAGACCACATAGAAACAGTGATCAATGAAAATGAATTCTTGTTCTCAGGTCGGCTTGAGATAGATTATATCAATGAAACTTACGATACTCTAGATCTTCCTGAGGGAGAGTATCACACACTCTCAGGTTATATTGTTATGACATCAGGGAGCATACCTGAGATGGAAGGAGATATCATAGATATGGATGGTTACCAGTTTATCATCGAGAAACTCAGTGATACAAAGATCGAACTTGTCCGTATAGTCAAGAAAGAAGAAGTTATAGAAGAAGACGACTAAAGTTCTAGACGTCTACATTAGCATAGGTAGCATTCTCTTCTATGAACTGACGTCTTGGAGGTACCTCGTCACCCATAAGCATAGAGAATACACGATCAGATTCCATAGAATTCTCGATTCCTACTTGACGAAGGATACGAGAGTCAGGATCCATGGTAGTCTCCCATAACTGAGAAGCATTCATCTCACCAAGACCCTTGTAGCGTTGGATCTTGACCTTGCTTTCATCGCCATCACTGTATGCCTCTATGGCAGTTTGGCGTTCCTCTTCATTCCAACAATACATAAACCTTTTGCCCTTACTCACCCGATACAGTGGCGGAGCTGCAACGTAGATATTTCCTTGCTCGATGAGTGGATACATATATCTAAAGAAGAAAGTTAGGATCAGCGTAACGATGTGGCTTCCATCGACATCGGCATCACACATGATGATGATCTTATGATATCTGAGCTTTTCAGTATTGAGGATCCGTTCGCCATCTTTTTCTTCGATGTTGACACCGAGAGCGGTAAACATATTCTTGATCTCCTCATTTTCATAAATCTTATGTTCCATTGCTTTTTCCACATTGAGGATTTTACCTCTTAGCGGCAGGATAGCTTGATACTCTCTATTGCGACCTTGCTTGGCGGTTCCACCTGCCGAATCTCCCTCGACGAGAAATATCTCACACTCTCCTGGGTTACGCGAGCTACAGTCAGATAACTTACCGGGTAATCCACCACCTGTGAGGATGTTTTTCCTCTGTACCATCTCACGTGCTTTTCGAGCAGCGTGTCTAGCGGTGGCGGCCAAGATGACCTTGTCTATGATGATCTTTGCTTGCTTAGGGTTTTCTTCGAGGTAGTACTTGAGTACATCTCCTACAGCTCGTGATACGATACCTGTCACCTCGCTATTACCGAGTTCACCTTTGGTTTGTCCTTTGAATTGGGGCTCAGGGACTTTTACTGATACCACTGCAGTGAGTCCTTCTCTAAAGTCTTCTCCAGATATGGCAAACTTTAGTTTGTTGAACATGCCACTGCTCTTGCCATACTGCGTAAAGACTCGATTTACTGCACGGCGAAAACCATTTACGTGAGTGCCACCTTCTCTTGTATTGATATTATTGACAAAGGAGAAGATGTTTTCTTTAAAGCTGGTGTTATACTGCATCGCCACTTCTATCTCTACATTCTCGTCTTTGCCAGTTACATAGATGGGCTCCTGTATCAAGGGAGTTCGCGTTTCATCTAGATATTTCACGTATTCGAGAAGTCCTCCCTCAGAGAAAAAGTCTTCTCTTTTTGGTTTGCCATCGTCATCAGTGTCTCGCATATCTGTGAGAGAGAGCTTCAGACCTTTATTTAGGAAAGAAAGCTCTTTTAACCTCGTGGCGAGAGTACTATACTTATATACTGTTTCTTCGAAGATCTCATTATCAGGTGTAAACTTGATGGTAGTACCTGTGCTCTCGCTCGTACCTATCTCTTTAACATCTGATATAGGCTTACCATCAGAGTACTCTTGCATGTATAACTTGCCATTTCTCTTTACTTCGGCGCGAAGATGGGATGAAAGCGCATTGACACAAGAGACACCTACACCATGAAGCCCACCGGATACTTTGTAAGAGTTCTTATCAAACTTTCCACCGGCGTGAAGTACCGTCATAACCACCTCGAGTGCAGACTTCTTCAGCTTTGAGTGCATGTCAACAGGGATACCTCTTCCGTCATCAGTGACACTGATCGAATTATCAGTGTGGATGACTGTATCTATTGAAGTACAGTGACCAGCCAGATGCTCATCGATGGAGTTATCTATGACCTCCCAGACAAGATGATGAAGACCTTTGGTATCGGTGCTTCCTATATACATACCGGGTCTCTTTCGGACTGCTTCAAGTCCTTCGAGAGCGGTGATTTCATTAGCGTTATAGTTACTATTCTGCTGAGCCATATTACTTCTTCACAATGAGGCTGCAAATATACTCAATAAAGGGGTGGCAAACACCTTTCTGGAGATATATAACTCGCTCATTTTTAAGGGGTAATATATTTCAGAACCACTCTTTTTGATAGAGCATTATGTGGTAGATCAGCGGATCTTTAGAATACTTGTACAAACGATTCTGAAGGTTACCATAATCCTATGGCGGTACGCTACTGGTGACGATCGATATGAGTTATATTTTTCTCATATCTGCGCAAGGAGATGTAACTAAACGGAGATTCTTATTGATCTCATCGTAGCACGATGACAAGCAACTCCTCGGTGGACTCATCAATATTGACTAGTTAGATCTAAGTATTTCTTGGTAATTAATCTGTTCATCAGTTGATGGAGATTTGAAATGTTCGTCATTTATATAGTCAACCATCAAGTGCCATGCGACCATCTTCTAACTATCTGACAAACGGATGATGAAAAACACCTTTGGAGAACGGTTGAATTGGCTTGAAAAGTTCTATGAAGAAAGAGCGAAAGAAGATACGAGCTATCATCCCAATCTTGCTTCAGTAAGGTTAGTAAAAGAAGAATTCAGTCAAGAAATCATCTTTATAGAAAATATCGAACGGGCTATCGATATCTACAATAACACCACGTCGAAAAAGCATCAAACAGGCAATGCCTGGGATGACTTTGGTCTATATCTGTGCTATATAGCGAAGCTTAATGGAATTAGATTGAAGATTGATGCAGATGGTATATTGGTGAGGGGAGGGGGTAGATAGACGTCTTTAGGTTTTTGAGTACTTAGGTACTTGAGTTTTGGGCTGATTGGAGGTAGCTAATAGGATCATAGACAGGCAGGCACGCGACTCAGCGAAGGACTAGTTGCGCAAGAGACCTTCGAGAGTCAGGCACACAAGCCAATAGTGAGATCATTCAAACTTTGCAGTGAAGAGGATAGTTAAGGAACTTACTTTTGTCAAATAATTTATCAGGTCATCTCAGGATGAATATCTTTTTATCTTAAGACTCGAAATCTTACCGTATGAAAAGACTGGTCTCTCTAGACTTTTTCAGGGGCATGACCATCTGTCTCATGATCATTGTCAACTGTCCGGGGTCATGGAGTACAGTATATCCACCTTTACTTCATGCCAAATGGCATGGCGTCACACCTACGGATTTGGTGTTTCCTTTTTTCCTATTTATCGTTGGAGTTTCTATCGTCTTAGCTTATAGCAAGAAGAAGCAATCGGGAAGTGTAAGTGGTGGTATTTATATAAAGATCCTAAGACGATCATTGATCATATTTGCTTTGGGTTTATTTCTTGCCTTATTTCCGAAGTTTGACTTTGCTAATCTTAGGGTCGTCGGTGTTTTACAGCGCATAGCCCTTGTCTTTGCGATTTGTTCAGTCATCTACCTACATACTAATTGGAGAGCTCAGCTATGGATAGGAGTCGCATGTTTGCTGGGGTATTATATCCTGATGTGCTTTGTGCCGTTTGGTAGTTCAGTTGCTGGCACTTTAGAGCCTGGTAATAATCTCGCTGCTTGGATCGATCAGTATATCACTCCTGGGAGGATGTATCAAAAGACTTGGGATCCCGAGGGATTCTTTTCAACTATACCCGCTGTAGGTTCTGGTATAACCGGGATGCTGGTCGGTGCGGTCATCATATCTAAGAAGTTGACTAATCATGTGAAGATCATCTGGATTTTTTCTTTTGGTCTGATTTGGTTTGCGACAGGATATATGTGGGACTATATTTTTCCCGCTAATAAGCATATCTGGACGAGCTCTTACGTGCTGATATCATCAGGACTTGCTGCTATGTTTCTTGCCCTTTCTATGTGGATCATCGACGAACAAGGGTATAAGAGATGGACGAAGCTGGGAGTCGTATTTGGTAGTAATGCTATCACGGCATACGTACTTCATGGAGTCTTGCTACGGCTGTATCAGATACCTATAAGTGGTGGTCAAGGTATCCAGGGTCACTGGATGTCGGGGCTCCAGAGTATCGGCATGAGCGGACACTTGGCTTCGCTCTTATGGGCCATCTCTTATATGCTCTTCATCTACAGTTTTATCTATGTTATGTATCGCAAGAAGATATTTTTGAAGGTCTGACGGCTTATGTGTGTTTTTGATGTTTGCTTTGGATCCATCTTAGTAAAAAAGGGTCGTATATGTGATATTTTGGTTTTTCCGTAGTTGGATCCTGAGTAATATATATTAGTTCTTTTTCTAATAGGTATTTTGCTGATTTTCTGATCGTGCCTGCTGTGCTTAGGTGATGTTTGGCTATAAATTTCTTCGCATTTATTTGGATCACGCTTTCTTCAAGGGCAATAGCCTTTAGAAGGCTCCATTGGTTATGTGCTAATATGTTTTTATAATTATAATAGACTACTTCATTCTCTTTGAGTATTTCTTGCTTGATGGTCTCAAGGTCTTTATCATTTACCTTTTTACCACTTCTGTCAAAAAGTCGATTGCAGAAGAACTGCACATAAAACGTATGTGTACATGTCCATTCGATTATATGCTGGATTTGATCGTTTGATATTTTTTTTAATCCCTGATTAAAGTGGTGCTTGATAAAGGGTATATAGGAGCTTTGTTCTATTTTCTCAAGAGGTATAAGTTGGGTTGATTGAAATAATGCTGCCTTTGGTGATGTAAACATATGTAGGAGTAGATTTTGCTGACTGCCGCTGAATATGAAGTTCAATTCTTTCACACTTGTTAGGTATTTGCGTAGAGTAGCTGCTATCCGATTGTTGTTGTATTTTTCTATTTGTTGGAATTCGTCGATGGCTATGATCGTCTGTTTTTTTCTTTTTTTGATTATTGAAAAGAGTGTTTTGAGACTGAGGTCGACTTCATCCTGATTTTCTATATCAAGTTGTACACTAGTAGCCCCAGTATAGGGATCTACTGTTAGCTTGGGCCTAAACTGACTAAATGCTTTGAGCACTTTTTTTATTAGATTGTCGTCATCTTTCTGTAGTGATTCTAGCGTGCTATTCACAAGACTGTTTATGAATTCTGATTCTGATGTAGTATCCAAGATGTCTACATAGCTCGTGATGATATTCTCATGTTTGAGTTGATCAAATACGTGATGTATCAGTCCTGTTTTGCCTAGCCTACGAATAGAATATAAAGTGATGTTTCGATCAGATTTAAGAG
>CAYYBR010000029.1:0-24176 GCA_964470035.1 uncultured Saprospiraceae bacterium | reverse complement strand
GTCTCTATGTTTAACTATTTGTTTTGCGGGCGAAGTCCTCTCACTGTGCGACCTGCTCTCCACATCTCTGAGTCTCTCAACTCTGCCAACTCGACTTCAAGTTTTTCTCTATAATCAGCTTTACTATTGCTATCAATAGATAATTGCGCTTCATTCCCCGTTGCTACACTATCGTATAACTCCTCAAATACTGGTCGCGTTGCATCTCGAAATTTTTTCCACCAGTCCAGCGCTCCACGCTGTGCCGTTGTCGAACAATTAGCGTACATCCAGTCCATACCATTCTCTGCTATAAGTGGATAAAGAGATTCAGTTGCCTCTTCCACTGTTTCATTAAAAGCTTCAGATGGGCTATGTCCACGACTTCTTAAGAGGTCATACTGCGCTGCAAACAAGCCTTGGATAGCTCCCATCAGGGTTCCTCTCTCACCCGTCAAGTCACTATATACTTCTCTCTTGAAATCTGTCTCAAAAAGGTAGCCGGATCCTATGCCGATACCTAGTGCGATTACTCGATTATGGGCATTGCCTGTGGCATCCTGGTAGATCGCAAAACTACTATTGAGACCTTTTCCTGCTAGAAATAATCTTCGTAGGCTCGTACCACTTCCTTTTGGTGCTGCAAGAATCACATCTATATCATCAGGTGCTATGATGCCGGTCCTTTCACTGAAGGTGATACCAAAGCCATGTGAAAAATAAAGTGCTTTGCCAGCAGTGAGATATGGTTTGATCGTTGGCCAGACAGCGATCTGAGCAGCATCTGATAGTAGATACATGATGATCGTGGCCTTATCAGCTGCCTCTTCAATAGAGAAGAGGGTTTCACCAGGCACAAACCCATCATTTATCGCTTTCTGATAAGAGGCCGACGGACTTCTCTGCCCTACGATTACTTTAAATCCATTGTCCCTTAGATTAAGTGCTTGGCCAGGACCTTGCACGCCATAGCCTATGATTGCTATTGTTTCATCTTTGAGAGTTTCCCTTGCTTTTTCGAGAGGAAATTCATCACGTAGTATTACGTTTTCTTCGACACCTCCAAAATTGAGTTTTGCCATAGTATAGTTCGATTATTGTATGTTATTTGATTCTAGTTTTCTTCCATTACATCCTCAAGAGACTTGAGGTATTTGTTCAGTCGTTCCATGGGTTTGACAACTGCAACTCTTCCTGATCTTACAAACTCATAGATACCTATATCTCTAAGGTCCGATAGCAAGGCTTCAGTTTCCTCCTTATGTCCTGTTTTTTCTATCACCACATATTCATCTTCGATACTTAGGATGCGGGCATTATGTTTTCTAATGAGACTTTCTACATTATCAGAGTTATACATAGCTTCTGATGGTACTTTGTAGAGAGCTATCTCCTGATGCACGATCTCATCATCTCTATAGTAGAAGGCCTTTAGCACATCGACTTGCTTATCGATCTGTGCTACCACTTTTCTTATGACGTCCTCAGATATTTCAAGAACTATCGTAAATCTATGGATGCCTTCGAGCGAAGATTGAGACACTGTCAATGTCTCGATATTAATCTTTCTTCGAGTGATAAGGCCTACAATACGTGATAGTAATCCTGATCTATTCTCGCTAAATACTGTAAGTGTAAATATCTCTTTCATATCATCAGATTTACTCTAGTACAATTTCGTCCACAGCTTTGCCGGACGCTATCATTGGAAATATATTCTCTTCTTTCTCCACTTTGACATGAAGTAGATAAGGTCCATCATATGCGAGCATATCGGCTATCGCACCTTCTATCTCAGAAGCATCGCATACCTGATGTGCCTTGACACCAAACCCCTCACTGATCATACAGAAGTTTGGATTGGTGAGCTCAACTGAGCTATATCTTCTCTCGAAAAATAGTTCTTGCCACTGTCGCACCATACCAAGATGCTCATTATCTAGGAGTAAGATTTTCACCGCTACATGGTGCTGACTACATACGCCAAGCTCTTGTAGTGTCATCTGAAATCCTCCATCTCCGATGACTGCCACTACCTCCTTTTCTGGTCGCGCCATCTTAGCACCTATCGCTGCAGGAAGGCCGTATCCCATAGTTCCAGCGCCTCCTGATGATACCCATAGATCTTTATCGAGATAGTCGTAGTATCTCGCTGCGATCATCTGATGCTGGCCTACATCGGTAGCTATGATGGCCTGACCTTTCGTTTGATCTGACACCTCTTTTATTACTCTGCCCATCGTCAGCGAGCCCTTCTTCTTTTTCTTTAGGTCATGCTTGATAACCTTAGCATATTCTTTCTTGTCACAAGCGGCAAACCTCTTGAACCAAGTAGGATAAGTCTTCTTTTTTATCAGCGGTAGAAGTCTTTCTATAGCATCCTTAGCATCAGCATGGAGTGCTAGATCTACATAGACATTTTTATTAAACTCTGATTGATCGATATCTATGTGAATCTTCTTTGCTTGAGAAGCATAGGCATCTAGGCGCCCTGTCACTCGATCGTCAAATCTCATACCGATGGCTATGACTAGATCTGCAGCATTAGTGAGCATATTGGGGCCATAGTTACCATGCATACCTAACATACCCACATAGTTTTTGTGATCTGTGGGTATCGTCGATAATCCATGTATCGTGCAGCCTACAGGCATGCCCGACTTTTCTACAAATTTTACAAACTCATCTTGTGCCTTAGATATATGGATACCATGACCAGCCAGGATAAGTGGCCGCTTGGCTTTATTGATCATAGCAGCCGCTTCCTCAATTTCATTTTTTCTGATTCTCGGCTTAGGGTGATATGATCTGATTTTTGCGGGTGGTGCCTTGACATATTTGCATTCTGCGATCTGAGCGTCCTTCGTGATGTCTAGTAGTACAGGACCTGGCCTACCACTATTAGCTACATAGAACGCTTTCGCAAATACTTCACTTATTTCTTCAGGACGTGTGATCTGATAGTTCCACTTTGTGATCGACGTAGTACAACCAATCACATCAATCTCTTGAAAAGCATCGCTACCCAAAAGATGACTAAAGACCTGCCCTGTTATACAGACCAAAGGAGTACTATCCATCAATGCATCTCCTAAGCCAGTGAACAGATTAGTGGCACCAGGTCCACTAGTAGCTAAAGCTACTCCCGTCTTTCTTGTGACTCTCGCATATCCCTGAGCAGCATGAATAGCACCTTGCTCATGCCTGGTTAATATATGTCTGATCTTATCATGATAGTGATAGAGCGCATCATAGACTGGCATGATAGCTCCTCCTGGATAACCAAACATGAGATCTACATCATGCACCAATAATGACTCCATAACAATCTTAGCACCTGTCATCTTCTTTGGTCGAGTTACCGCACCTTTCTTCGCTTTTGTCTTAGTTTTTCCCATGGGCTATCAATTAAAATTCATCCGTGACACATCCTTCACTCGCCGAGGATACCGTGTGTCTATATTTTCTTAAGATGCCTGTGACTGGTCGATCCGGCACTTCCCAAGTATCTAATCTCTTTTTTATCTCATCGTCAGAAAGGTGTAAGGTCAACTGGTCAGTCTCTGCATCTATGGTTATCTTATCTCCATCCTTCACTATGGCTAGCAGCCCACCTTCATAAGCTTCGGGCGTTATGTGCCCTACAACAAAACCGTGCGTACCTCCTGAGAATCTTCCATCTGTTATCAATGCAACTTGCTTGCCAAGTCCAGCACCCATAATCAAGGATGTTGGCTTTAGCATCTCAGGCATTCCTGGACCTCCTTTAGGACCACAAAATCTGATGACTATCACTTCTCCTGGGTTGATCTCATGAGCGAGTATGGCTTTGTTACATGCGTCCTCACTATCAAATACTCTTGCTGGTCCTGAAAATAGTAATCCTTCTTTCCCAGTGATTTTGGCTACTGCCCCACCTTTGGCTAGATTTCCATGAAGGATACGCAAGTGACCAGTAGCTTTAATCGGACTACTCACTGATTTGATGACATCTTGGTCATCATCAAGCGGTTTAACATCAGCTAGATTTTCTGCTATGGTGTGACCAGTTACAGTCAGCTGATCGCCATGCAGAAGACCTTCGTCTAACATCAACTTCATAACGCCAGGAACACCTCCTACATTATAAAGATCTTCCATCACATACTGACCACTTGGTTTTAAGTCAGCCAGATATGGAGTGCTATTGCTGATCTTGCCAAAGTCATTAATACTCAAGTTGACACCCGCAGCTTTTGCCATGGCTATGAGATGCATGACAGCATTAGTTGACCCCCCAAGGATCGTAATCAATCTTATAGCATTCTCAAATGACTCGTAAGTCATAATATCTCTTGGCTTGATATCCTTTTCAAGCAAGTTTTTAATAGCGGCGCCCAGACGAGCACATTCGTCTGCTTTGGCTTGACTTGTTGCTGGATTAGATGCATTGTGCGGAAGAGACATCCCCAACGCTTCGATAGAGCTGGCCATAGTATTGGCAGTATACATGCCGCCACAAGCTCCTGCTCCTGGTATCGCTTTTTGGATCACCTCTTGATAATCTTCTTCAGAGATATCCCCATTAATCTTCTGGCCTAAGGCTTCAAAGGCAGAAACGATATCTAACTTCTTCCCATCATGATAGCCAGGTTTTATAGTACCTCCATATACAAGGATACCTGGTCTGTTAAGTCGACCTAATGCCATCATAGCACCAGGCATATTCTTATCACATCCTACGATGGCGATGACCGCATCATACCACTGTGCAGAAGCAACTGTCTCTATAGAGTCCGCTATAATATCTCTTGACGGCAATGAGTAATTCATACCTGCGGTACCCATCGATATACCATCACTGACTCCGATCGTATGAAATATAAGACCTACAAGGTCTTGGCTGATAACGCCTTGTTTCACTTGAGAGGCTAAATCATTGAGATGCATATTGCATGGATTACCTTCCCATCCAGTACTTACGATACCTACTTGTGCCTTACGAAGATCGTCACGATTTAGTCCAGCACCATAAAGCATCGCTTGTGAAGCCGGTTGAGACTCATCTTGAGTGATATGTCTGCTATATTTATTAAGCATAGTGATTATATATCCTTGACCGCTACTTGATTAGATGGACTGCATCAAGCTATATGATACAGTAGCTACCTTCTTGAACTCCCTTTATATTGATCTCATCCCCAGAGATAATAGAACCAACTATATCTCCAAACTGACTGCAGCTATAACTTACTTCAGGGTTTAGGTCAGATGTCATAATACTCTTTTCCATACATGTATTGATGGCTGCATAAATATCTTTTGCTTCATGATGTAACTCTAAATGTTCCAACATCATAGCCACAGAAAGTATCATAGCAGTTGGATTAGCTATATCCTTCCCCGCACCTTCTGGATATGAACCGTGTACAGGCTCAAAAAGACAACGCTTATCACCGATAGAAGCAGAAGGTAGCAATCCTAAAGATCCACCTATCACACTCGCTTCATCTGAAAGTATATCTCCAAATAAATTAGCGGTAAGTACTACATCAAATCTTGTAGGATTCAAGATGACTTGCATCGCTGCATTATCTATATATAGGTAAGACAATTCTACTTCTGGATATTCCTTAGCTATACGATCCACGGTGTTTCTCCAAAATCTCGACGATTCCAACACATTGGCCTTATCAACTAGACATAACTCTTTCCTCCTTAGCATAGCACTTTTAAATGCCGCATGGGCTATCCGTTCTATCTCATATCTCTCATACGTCATCGTATCATATCCTGTCTCCCCATCATCAGCATACCCACTTTCTCCGAAATATATGCCACCTGTTAATTCTCGAAATATCACAAAGTCAGCCCCCTTAATTCTTTCATTCTTGATCGGAGAAAGACCGACCAAATTATCATATGCTTTGATAGGCCTAATGTTAGCATACAAACCCAACGCCTTTCGTAGACCTAAGAGTCCCTGTTCTGGACGCACTTTCAAAGTTGGGTCTGCGTATTTAGGTGTACCTATAGCTCCTAACAATACTGCATCGGCATCAAGTGCCACCTCAAGTGTTTTTTCTGGCAGAGGATTACCAGTCTGATCAATAGCAATCCCGCCGATGATGGCTTCTTTTAATTTGAATTCGTGACCGTACTTATCTTCGATTGCTTTGAGCGTTTTGACTCCTTGAGCCATGACCTCAGGTCCTATACCATCGCCAGGTAATATTGCTATCTTTTTATTAACTCTCATTATAGTTATATCACTTCATTCTTAAAATGGTCGAGCTTGGGCAAAGTCAATGATGTCTTTCTTCAAATCCAAAAGATAATCTATGTCATCAAACCCATTGAGCATATTACCTTTCTTATACTCATTGATGCCAAATGTTTCAAACTCTTCTGTCTTCACTATTGTAAATGTTTGTTCTGGAAGATCTACTCTGAATGTAGCACTTGGATCATCCTCAATGGATAGGAAGATTTTATTTAGAAAATCAGGACTAATCTGAACAGGTAGCACACCTATATTCAGACAATTATTTCTAAATATATCTGCAAAAAAACTAGAAACTACACATCTAAAACCATAGTCGTATACTGCCCATGCAGCATGCTCACGTGAAGAGCCCGAGCCAAAGTTTTTCCCACCTACTAATATCTTCCCACTGTAAGTAGAATTATTCAGAATAAAATCTTTTTTGGGAGTATCATCAGGATTGTATCGCCAATCCCTAAATAGATTATCACCAAAACCCTTGCGCTCGGTTGCTTTTAAAAAACGTGCAGGTATTATCTGATCGGTATCCACATTCTCTATTGGAAGCGGTACCGCTGTTGATTCTAATATATTGAACTTGTCGTATGCCATGTCTTATAATCTTATGCCATGAGCTTTCTTGGATCCGTGACTATGCCTGTTACAGCTGCAGCTGCAGCAACTAAAGGACTCGCTAGCAATGTGCGCGACCCAGGACCCTGTCTCCCTTCAAAATTTCGATTACTCGTACTTACAGCTAGTTTTCCAGCAGGTACCTTGTCATCATTCATAGCAAGACATGCAGAACAACCTGGTTCTCGTAATTCGAATCCTGCATCTTCTAAAACTTGTAAAATTCCTTCTTCCTTGATGGCTGCTTCTACCTTATGCGAACCTGGCACTAACCAAGCGGTAACATTATCAGCCTTTTTCCTTCCCTTTATAATTGATGCGAATGCTCTGAAATCTTCTATCCTTCCGTTTGTACAACTTCCGAGGAAAACGAAGTCTATCGGCTTACCAAGCATCTCATCACCTTCGTTGAATTTCATGTAATCCAGAGACTTTTTGAAAGTTGTGGCACTTGTTCCTTGTCCAGCGTTGGGGATCGAATTTGTAATCCCAAATCCCATTCCTGGATTAGTCCCATAGGTAATCATGGGTTCTATGTCTGCAGCTTCAAAAGTTACTTCTTTATCAAAGTTGGCGTCTGCTTCAGTATATAAAGTCTTCCAATAATTCATCGCCTGGTCCCAAGCTTCTCCTACTGGGGCAAACTCCCTACCTTTTATATAATCGAATGTTTTTTCGTCTGGCGCAATCATACCACCGCGAGCGCCCATCTCTATACTTAGATTACAAACAGTCATCCTGCCTTCCATCCACATATTTCTAAACACGTCACCGGCGTACTCAACAAAGTAACCTGTTGCTCCTGATGTACTTAATTGAGAGATGATATATAAAGCCACGTCCTTAGGAGTTACACCATGTTGTAAGGCACCATTGATATTGATGCGCATACTTTTGGGTTTTGGCTGCATAATACACTGACTAGCCAAAACCATCTCTACTTCAGAAGTACCTATGCCAAAAGCGATAGCTCCAAAGGCCCCATGTGTAGAAGTATGCGAATCGCCACATACTATGGTAGCTCCCGGCAGTGTAATTCCATTTTCAGGACCTATGACATGGACGATCCCATTTTTCTCATGACCAAGTCCCCAATAAGGGATGCCATGGGCATGAGCATTCTTTTCTAAGGCTTGAAGTTGATTAGCTGAAAGAGGATCTTCTACAGGTAGATGTTGATTAACAGTAGGTGTATTGTGATCCGCTGTCGCAAATGTCCTATGTGGGTAAAGTACTTCTATATTTCTATTCTTGATGCCCAAAAAAGCAACAGGGCTAGTCACTTCATGAACAAGATGACGATCTATAAAAAATACATCGGGTCCATTTTCAATACTCTTTACTACATGAGCATCCCAAACCTTATCGAATAATGTATCTCCCATTGATTATTGATAATTCTTAATTTCTAATTGTCTAAGGTATGATGAGCGACCTTCAATATAACGTAACCTTTCGTAGATAATTGACAAATGCTTTACGCTACAGCAACAGCTATGTTACTCCAGATGACTCTGAGATCATCATCTTCGACACATTTCTTAGCATCTGCCACTTCCAAAAAGATCTTGTAAGCTACGTCAAGTTCTCTCTTAGTAAGATTGATACTTAGTTCTTTAAATCTGTATGCTAAGGCTGCTCTTCCTGATCTAGCAGTAAGTACTATCAAAGATTTATCAACTCCCACTTCTCGTGGATCTATAATCTCATACGTATCTCGAGCTTTGATTACGCCATCTTGATGTATACCAGACGAATGAGCAAATGCATTCTCTCCAACTATAGCCTTATTGGCTTGAACAGACATGCCCATCTCTGTGGATACTTCTCGGCTTATCGGATTGAGAAGCCTACTGTTGATACCTGTCTCAAACTGGTCGCCTAGTCGATGCTTTATAATCATAGCAACTTCTTCTAAAGAACAGTTACCTGCTCGTTCCCCTATGCCATTCATAGTACATTCTATCTGAGTAGCTCCATTTTGTACACCTGCGATAGAATTAGCAGTAGCTAGACCAAGATCATTGTGGCAGTGTACTGAGATGACACAATTCTCGATACCTTTTACGTGCTCAGTAAGATATTTGATCTTAGAACCATATTCTTCTGGCAAGCAGTAGCCCGTAGTGTCAGGTATGTTTAATACGGTGGCTCCTGCATCAACCACCGCCTGTATCACCTTGGCTAAAAAAGCATTTTCAGTGCGCCCTGCATCTTCCGCATAAAATTCAACATCTTCCACAAAGGTCTTAGCATATTTGACTGCTGCGGTTGCTCTCTCTATGACTTTTTCAGGTGTGGTACGTAGTTTATCATAGATGTGTGAGTCAGAAGTCCCAAGACCAGTATGAATTCTAGGTCTTTTCGCTTTTAACAATGATTCTGCCGCAACCTTGATATCTTCTTTAACTGCTCTTGAAAGACCGCAAACAGTAGCATTTTTTACAACTTTACAAATCTCTTGCACAGAAGCAAAATCTCCTGGGCTACTTATCGGAAATCCAGCTTCGATAGTATCCACTCCTAGCCCTTCTAACCGTTCTGCAAGGTGGAGTTTTTGATCTCTATCAAGCTTACAACCTGGAACCTGTTCTCCATCCCTCAATGTCGTATCGAATATCTGAATCCGTCTCATAACTTAAAGATTAGTAGTAGATTATTCTATCTATTACTCAAGATATCGAGCAGTCTGTGATCTTTTAAGTCAATTATTAATAGTGCTACGATGTATAATTAGCACTATATTGACATAAGTAATTGGTTTTTAGTGTTTTGAACGATATCCTATTACGATGTATAGACGGTCTACAGAACATCTTGTTAAGCTTATCGAGCGATTAACACCAGCTGAAAAACGCCAGTTCAGACTCTTTGCAACCAAGAGAGGAACAAAAGGCAATTTACTTTTCATCTCCTTATTTGATGTCTTGGATAAGTCCAACTCATATGATGAAAAGAAGATCTTAGCAAAGATTCCTCAGATCAAAAAAGAGCAGCTTCCCAATCTCAAATCACATCTATATAAACAGCTTCTCACCAGTCTTCGCCTACAAAAGCGTCATACCCATCCTGGGATAGTCATCCGCGAACAAATAGATTATGCACTCGTACTACACAGCAAAGGCCTCTATAATGCAGCTCTCGACACTTTAGAAAAAGCAAAGAAGATGGCGCGAGATGCTAATAGAAGCATCTCTGTCTTGGCTGCCTTAGAAATAGAAAAGCACATAGAGAGTCTATACATCACCGGTAGCATGTACCCAAAAGCCAAGATGCTCAAGGATCAGAGCAACTATGCTATCAGTCAGATATCGATAAATCACGAACTCTCTAATCTATCTATATCGCTATATGGACTCTATCTCCAATACGGCTATGTAAAGGATGACAAAGATTTTGATTTTATCACTGACTATTTTAAAACCCACCTACCTGATGTTGATCCAACATCACTAGATTTTTATGGCAAAGTACATCTCTATCAATCTCATGTCTGGTATTATAATATGGTGCATGACTTTACCAACACATATAAGTATGCCCAAAAGTGGGTAGACTTGTTTATATCCGATCCTCAATGGCAATCTCGAGAATTAACAGTCTATATAAAGGGTTTACACAACGTCCTTAACTCTTTATTCATGGCGCAGCGATATGATAGGTTTGCCCCGATGTACGAAGAGCTACTTAAGTTAGGGGACCAACAAATATCATCCATGAATCGCGACCAGATGTCGACCTTCAAGATATTTGAGTACATGCATGGCATCAATCAGTTCTTCCTTGCTGGCAACTTCCTTGGTGGGACACAGTATGTTCAGCAGATCACAGAAGCCATCGAATCTAATAAGTGGGATTGGGACCTTAACCGAGTGATGATGTTTCACTATAAGATAGCTTCACTGTATTTCGTCTATGGCGACCTAGATAAAACAATCTATCATCTTCATAAGATCACTAACGAAGTATACCCAAACTTCCGCGAAGACATACAGTGTTTTGCACGAGTCCTCAATCTCATCGCCCACTTCGACTTAGGCAATGAATCTCTAGTAACATATCAAGTGAAATCCACTTTCCGATTTTTATCTAAGATGGCATACCTCCAACCTGCACTTAAGTTGATTTTACTTTTCGTCAGAAAAATCCCTTCCATAAAAGAAGAAGACTTAAAAGATGAGTTCTCCAAGCTCAATGTTGACCTCAAAAAAATCAGAAGAAAGAAATTTGAAAGAAGGCCCTTCCTCTATCTGGATATTATCTCATGGTTAGAAAGCAAGATAGAGGGCGTCCCAGTAGGCGATGTAGTACTAAGAAAATTACAAAGAAGGAATAGAGAGTTCGCCTAATCAAACATCATAGATTCATAATGTAGGCAGACATCAGCCGCGCAACTATAGTCGCATCTGATTCATGCTTCATGAATCAAATAACTAATGCGAAACATTTACGAAAGTGAAAGAATAGAAAAGGCCTCTAACTGAGCAATCGTATTTTCGGCGCAGATTAGCACACCTCTACCTTCACTATGAATTCGTTCAGCAAATACATCAGCTCATCACTCAACCTGCCCTATAAAGCGGTAGAACAGGTCCTTGTCTTATTGGGAGATGGAGCGACGGTACCTTTTATAGCGAGATATCGCAAGGAACAGACCGGCAGTCTAGATGAAGTACAGATACTGTCGATAGCAAAGGAAGAAGAGCTCTATAAAAAAATCCAAAAGCGAAAAGAGACGATCTTAAACGCTATCAAAGAACAAGGAAAACTCACCGATCAACTTCAGCAAAAGATCACTGATTGCTGGGACTTATCCATACTTGAGGACATATATCTACCCTACAAAAAGAGTCGAAAAACCCTGGCTGATACGGCGAGAGAAAATGGGTTGGAACCATTGGCCAAAATCATCTCGGCTCAGAAAACCAATAATCTCAAAGGAGATGCCAAGAGATATGTGAAAAAAAGCATCAAAAGTGTCGATGAGGCATTAGCAGGTGCACGTCACATCATCGCTCAATGGGTCAATGAGGATATCCGCATCAGGAGCGCGCTTAGAACTTCATATGAACGTCACGCCACGATTACTTCAAAAGTTATCTCCAAAAAGAAGGAAGAAGCAGTTAACTATAAGGACTACTTCGCCTACACTGGCTCACTGAAAAAAACGCCTTCTCATAGATTACTTGCCATGCTTAGAGCTGAGCATGAAGGACTCCTCAAGGTAAGCCTCGATATAGATAAGGACCGAGCCATAGAAAGAATCCAAAGGTCTTACATCAGGTCAAGAGGCGAATGTGCCGAACAAATAGACCTCGCCATATCGGATGCCCTTAAAAGACTGCTCCTACCGTCGTTAGAAAATGAATTCAAAAAAGTTGCAAAGGAAAAAGCGGATAAGGAGGCCATAGAAGTCTTCAGTTCTAATCTGAGGCAGCTGTTGTTAGCTCCTCCATTGGGTGAGGTGGCAGTACTCGCCTTAGACCCGGGATTCAGGACTGGATGTAAGCTTGTAGTCTTAGATAAATACGGCGACCTCCATCATAAGAGCACCATATATCCTCACCCACCAAAAAAGCAGACCTATGAAGCAAGTGAAGAAGTCAGATATCTCATAGATAAATATCAGCTCCAGCATATCGCCATCGGCAATGGCACCGCAGGCAGAGAGACGATGAGCTTCATCCAAGACCTAGCACTAGATGTAGAGATACACATGGTCAATGAAAGTGGTGCATCAATATACTCTGCCTCCGAGGTTGCTCGAGCGGAGTTCCCTAATGAAGATGTAACAGTACGTGGTGCAGTGAGTATCGGAAGAAGGCTGATGGACCCACTAGCCGAGCTAGTCAAGATCGACGCAAAGTCCATCGGAGTAGGTCAGTATCAACACGATGTTAACCAGACACTACTAAGCGATAGCCTGGGAACTACTGTCGTCTCTGCTGTCAATGCTGTAGGCATCAATCTCAATACTGCCAGCCAATACCTCCTGCAATATGTATCAGGTATCGGCCCTACCCTTGCACAAAACATAGTCAAGCACAGAAGCGAGATAGGCGGATTTTCTAGTAGAAAAGAACTCAATGATGTCCCTCGGATGGGCAAGAAAGCTTACGAACAGGCTGCTGGTTTTTTGCGGATAAAAGATAGTCGTGAGATACTTGATAATACGGCGATCCATCCTGAGCGTTACACCCTTGTCAAAAAAATCCTGAAGGACCACAGACTTAAAAGCTTGCATGAGATCCAACAACAATTCGAACAAAAGAAGATAGACCTTTCCACTTACGTAAATGAAACCGTAGGTATGCCAACACTTAAGGACATAGCTCGCGAGCTATCAAAGCCCGGTCTTGATCCACGTGGAAGAGCTGAAGCTGTTGATTTTTCTGCACACATAAAGACCATAGAAGATCTAGAAGTAGGCCTTGTAGTAAATGGCATCGTAAACAACTTGACAAAGTTTGGAGCCTTTGTAGATATAGGCTTAAAGGAGTCTGGTCTTATCCATATCTCTCAGATCACAGATAGATTCATCTCGGATCCTGCTGAGGTACTTAAGCTTACTCAACAAGTAGAAGTGAAAGTGATAGATATAGACGTCGCTAGAAAGCGCATATCACTAACCCTAAAATTCTAACAGATGCATCCCAGAAATAAATACCAAGGCAACTACGACTTCAAAAACCTTATCAGTGATTATCCTCCGCTCAGTAACTATATCATCCAGAATCCGCGTGGCGATGATAGCATCACTTTTTCTGATTCTGCATCCGTAAAAGCACTGAACAAGGCCCTACTTAAGAGTTATTACAACATAGAGTATTGGGATCTGCCAGAGGGGTATTTAGTACCGCCCATACCTAGTCGCTCAGATTACATACACCATGTGGCGGACCTCCTTGATCAAAATAAGAGTGCCACTCAAGTAACCATGCTGGATATAGGCACTGGTGCTAATCTCATCTATCCGATAGTAGGAATAAGTGCATATGGCTGGACAGTGGTAGGCTGTGACACAGATCAACAAGCACTAAACAATGCCCAGACCATCTTAGATCAAAATCCTCAACTAGGCAGAGCATGTACCCTAAGACACCAGCCTAACAAAAAACATATCCTGAAGGGAGTAATAAATAGTGATGATCGGTTTGATATCGTAGTATGTAATCCACCTTTTCACACCTCAGCACTTAAAGCACAAAAAGCATCTGGACGCAAACGAAAAAACTTAAAGTATAAAGAGAGTTCTTCGACCCTCAACTTTGGTGGGCAGTCTCATGAACTCTGGTATCCTGGTGGTGAACTAGCTTTTTTAAAAATCTATATACGTCAGAGCAAGACTTATCGCTCACAATGTGGATGGTTTACTGCACTTATATCGAGCCATCGGATTCTTGATAGCCTTCAGAATCTACTTAAAGAAGTAAATGCTAAGGAGACTAAAGTGATAGATATGAAGCATGGGCAAAAGGTAAGTCGGATATTAGGATGGAAGTTTTAGACGTATGTATAGAATCTAAAGCCGCCAATACCACGTTCCTCTTCTGCTAACCTAACTATTCTTCCTTCTTTTTAGCTCATACTACCAAACTTCATAGGGTCGTAAAAAGAAAACATTTACGAAAGTGGGATAAGCTATATAGTCAAGCAACTGACTTTCGAGATTTGGATGTTCCCCACATAAACCATAGTTTTACGGCGATGATAGAGAATAATACATATTACTACGACTTTTATTTTTACTTCTTTGACCAACCTTCAAAGTAGGATTATATATAGTCTAGTAAATGTCAAAATATAAAGAGTCCTACCGAGTAGGGCTCTTTTTTTTTAGCGTGTCGTCAGATACATCGTCATAAAAAAGGTAAATGAAAAGACAGACCAAATTGGTCATACAAGGGTATCCCGGTAGCTTCCATGATGAAGTGTCTAGGAAGTACTTTGGGCATAATCATATAGAGATCATCCCTGCCAAGAGCTTTCATACGCTTTCGCAAATGCTCGCTGAAGACGCGTCCATCAACTATGGTGTCATGGCTATCGAGAATAGCATCGCTGGTAGTATACTGCAGAATTATAAACTCTTACGCGAATATGATTTTTGGATATGTGGTGAAGAATATCTTCGCATAGGTATGCAACTGGTCGCTCTTCCTGGGCAGACGATAGCTGATATCCATCATGTAGAGTCCCACCCTATGGCGCTCTATCAAGTGACACAATTTTTTCAAGAGCATCGCCATATCTCATTGAGTGAATCTGTTGATACGGCACTTTCTGCCAAAAAGATCAGAGATGAAAACCTCATGGGTGTAGGTGCTATCGCTAGCCGTATAGCAGCGGATGTATATGATCTAGATATCATCGCTGCTGATATAGAGACCTCTAAGGTAAACTACACACGATTTGTCATCATATCAAGACAGCCCGAATACAACTCTCTTGGCAATGCTGACAAAGCCTCTATCTATCTCCGAGTGCCCCATCACCAAGGCAGTCTGCTGAAAGTACTTGAGAAGATATCCGACCATAGGATTAATATCAGTAAGCTCCAGTCATTTCCAGTGATGGGAGAGTTCAACACCTACTACTTTCATCTGGATTTGGAGTTTGACTCATTTGAGCAATACGAAAAATGCATCGAAGAAGTACGCGATGTAAGCACAGATCTTGAAGAACTAGGTGTCTATAAAAAAGCAGTTATCCATGATCATCAGACCGTCTGAACGCATAGGAGATGTTAAGACTTACTACTTCGCCACGAAGCTGGCGGAGATAGCTGAGATGAACGCGACTGGTGAGCAAGTAATTAACCTTGGCATCGGGAGTCCCGATCTCTCTCCTCCACAGGAAGTGCTCGATCGACTCGTAGATGCTATACACGAACCCAAGGCTCATGGATATCAGTCCTATCGAGGAGTACCAGCTTTAAGAGCTGGTTTTGCCCATCACTATGATAAGATGCTCGATGTATCTGTGGATGCCAACAGCGAGATCTTACCACTTATCGGATCTAAGGAGGGTATCATGCATATCAGCATGGCTTTTCTAAATCCTGGCGATGAAGTACTCATACCTGATCCAGGATATCCGAGTTATCGAGCTACAGCAGAATTAGCAGGAGCGAAGACCATATACTATGACCTAAAGGCTACTAATAACTGGCAGCCTGATATGACTCAATTAAAAGCACTGGATACTTCTAATATCAAGATCATGTGGCTCAATTATCCACATATGCCAACTGGTGCAAAAGCAAGTAAGCAGGTGTTCAAAGAGCTTGTAGTATGGGCACAAGAGAATGCCATCCTTCTCTGTCATGATAACCCTTATAACTTCATATTGAACCAAGAGCCGATGAGCTTGCTAAGCATCGAAGATGCCAGGTCGTGTGTATTAGAGTTATGTAGTCTTAGCAAATGCTACAACATGGCTGGTTGGCGTGTCGGTGCTGTACTTGGCAGCAAAGATTATATCGACACCATCTTGAGATTTAAGAGTAACATGGATAGTGGCATGTTTAAGCCAGTGCAAGAAGCAGCTGCTATAGCATTGTCGATGGAGAAAGAATGGCATGATAAAATGAATGAAGTATATAGCTCAAGAAGAGAAGAAGCCTATCGCATCTTTGATTTATTGGGATGTATATACGACACATCGGCGGTAGGTTTATTCGTCTGGGCAAAAGCACCTGCCTACATAGCAGATGTAAAAGATTATATCAATGAGATCCTACAAGACGCCAGAGTATTCATTACACCTGGTTCGATATTTGGATCTAACGGCGAAGGATATGTCCGCCTCGCCCTGTGCTCAGATATAGATACCTTAAAAAGTGCCAGACGAAGATTAGAAAAAAGATATGTCAAATCCATAGCAAGTATATAGATGAGTGAAGTAAAGCAGATAGGAGTAATCGGGCTAGGGCTCATCGGTGGGTCTATAGCTCTGGATCTAAAAGAGCTAGGCGATCAAATCTCTGGTTATGATGATAATCCAACACACATCCAAAAAGCGATGGAACTTGGCATCATCACAGAAGGTCTCGAGTTAGAAGATTTATGTAAGCAAAGCGATATCATCATAGTCGCTATACCCGTGCATTTCACTGGTGACATGATCAAGCTGGTGTTGAATTATATCGGATGGCACACAGTCGTCATAGACACGGGTTCAACCAAGAAGAGTATTTGCGAAAGCGTGATGAGTCATACCAAGAGAGGGAGGTTCGTAGCTTGTCATCCACTTGCAGGTACGGAACACAGCGGACCCAAGGCGGCGCTCAAAGGACTATTTAAGGACAAGAAAAACATCATCTGTGAAGAGCACCGATCTGACGAAGATGCTCTAGAGATCGGTATAAAACTCATCACTGATCTTGGTATGCAATCCATATTTATGGATGCTGGCCAACACGATAAGCACATGGCCTATGTGTCACATCTATCACACATATCCGCCTTTACCTTGGGCACAACCGTCCTCAATATCGAGAAAGATCAGAAGCAAATATTCAACCTCGCCAGCACGGGATTCGAATCCACGGTACGTCTGGCCAAGAGCTCGCCATATACGTGGTCGAGTATCTTCGCCGACAACTCGACTCACCTCTTGGAAGCGTTGGACTCTTATATGGAGCAGCTCCAAAAATATCGAGACGCCCTAGCATCTAAAGATGAAGAGCAACTCAAAGACATGATATCAGATGCCAACGAGATCAAAAGAGTACTCAATGGCATGAAGTACAACATCGTAAAACTAAGTTAGACAAATCATCACCTGCCGTAGGTAGGCATACTTTCGTAAATATTATAAGAAGCAATTATCATCATGGAAACGCAAACTACCACCCAAGCATTTAAGCCTAATTGGTTAAGAAAGTCTGAGACTCCTGTCGTCATAGCAGGTCCTTGTAGTGCAGAGACTGAAGAACAAGTATATGAGACTTGTCGAGCCATAGCCGCTACTGGTAAAGCAGATATCCTCAGGGCAGGTATCTGGAAACCACGGACACGCCCCGGCACTTTCGAAGGTATAGGCATCAAAGGGCTGCCATGGATGAGAAAGATGAAGGAAGAAACAGGCATGCAGGTAACTGTCGAAGTCGCTAAGGCTGGGCATGTCGAAGCTGCACTTGAGTTCGATATCGATATCCTATGGGTAGGAGCACGTACTACGGTAAATCCATTTGCGGTACAAGAGATAGCAGAAGCGGTGCGTGGAGTAGATGTCCCAGTACTCGTGAAAAATCCGATGAATCCTGATCTCGCTTTATGGTTAGGAGCTATAGAAAGATTTGAGAGAGTAGGTGTTACTCGCATCGGTGGTATCCATAGAGGATTTGCACATAGCGCTGAAAAAATATATCGTAACAGACCGCAGTGGCAGATCGCGATCGACTTCATGTCCAAGCGACCTGAGCTACCACTGATCAATGATCCCAGTCATATCTGTGGCAATAGACACATGCTACAGGAGACAGCTCAAAAAGCTGTCAACCTCAATATGGATGGCCTGATGATAGAGACACATCGTGATCCTGACAACGCATGGAGTGATGCAAAACAACAAATCACTCCTACCGTATTCGGCCAAATGATCACAGATATGGTACTTCGCCATGGTTATGAAGAGGATGTAATCCACCAAGAAAGCCTTGAGTATCTACGTCAAGAAATCAATCAGATAGATAACGATCTGATCAATATACTAGGAGATCGAATGGAAATCGCTCGTAAAATAGGTGAGTATAAAAAGGCCAATGGCATGACCATCCTACAACCGAAGAGATGGCAAGAAATCTTGGATAAGACCCAGGAAAAAGGAGCTGATGTGCAGTTGAGCGGTGGCTTTATAAGTAAGCTACTTAGGGCTATACACGATGAGAGTATAGATCAGCAGGAGAAGGTGATGAAGGGATAGGGTTGTTGTAGATCTTTGCGCAAGGAGACGCGACTTAATGGTGTATGTTCTCTTACAATGCAGAATATCTTCAATCAGATAAACACTAGCCGATATAATCCAGAAAGTTCTCCCGATTAACTACTTCAAACGAAGCAGCGGGGTAAGCTTTGGCGAAGGCCTTTGGTATTTTAGCTTTTTTCTTCCGCCATTTATATTCGTATCCTGAGATATTATCATGAAGAGTTTCTACACAATCTATCTCTTGTTGATCGTAGGTGCGCCAAAAATATAATTGAGAAGAATTTTGTAGGTACTGTAACTTCTTCAGTCGCTCGGTGATGAGATAGTTTTCCCAAAGGTCACCGATATCTTGTCTTTCGTCTATTGAGCGAAAGTCATTGATGATGGCATTGCGTATTCCATTATCCCAAAAGTAGAATCGCGCATTCTTTGAAACTTCTTTTCTTAGGTTCCGACTGAAGCCCGATATCTTTTTGATTACAAAAACTTTTTCTAAAAGGTCTAGGTATTTGTCAACAGTATTCTTGCTCATCCCTATCTGTCTTCCCAACTCTTGTATAGAGACTTCATGTCCGATTTGATATGCGATGAGTTTTAGAAGATTGTTGATCTTACTTGAGTTTCTGATACCCTCATAGTTCAGGATGTCTTTTAATAGATAAGAGCTTGAAAGTTCTTTAAGATATCTACTCTTAAGGTCATATCCATTAGTTGTATAAACTTCAGGATAGCTTCCATAGATCAATCTCTCCTCGAGTCTTTCAGTTGTTTGTATGAGGGTCTCATGATTGCTGAGCTCCATTTGTGCTAAGGGATACATATAGTGCCAGTGCGCTCTGCCAACTAAGGGCTCTCCAGTCTTGTTAGCTAGATCAAAAGGTGATGAACCTGAGGCTAAGAAAGCTACTTCAGGCATGTGATCTACCATAATTTTTAAAACTTTACCTATATCATCGACATCTTGTGCTTCATCGATGATGACAAGTTCTGCATGTCCTATCAGTTGTCTATAGCGGTCTAAATTTTGATGTCCAAGTATGTCTCTAGTGGTTGCTAGGTCACCATCTAGCCATAATACCGCTCCATCGAAGTCGTCAGATATCTTCTGCATCAACGAAGTCTTCCCTACTCTTCTCGCACCTAAAAGAATATTCACTTTACCCGGAAGGAGTAAACCCTGTATTTGTCCCTTTAAGTACCTACTTACCATTAGCAAACCATGCTATTGACGCAATTTACGTTAATTCAGTCACTATATTGACACAATTAACATTAATTCAGTCAACGCGTTGACGCAATTATAGATGACGGGTAGTGGATCTTTGCGCTCGGAGACGCAACTAAACGACTGGGGGACCTAACTAACTTACTAGATGGACATCTCGATGTCACTGATCACTTCTAGGATTGTATCATAATCTTGGCGTTCTTGACCTGGAGCTATAGAAGCATAGATCGCTTGCTCTCCTTTTTGCATGACTGAAAGTAAAGGATCAAGATGTCGTTCAAGTTGTTGATCTTTCAATAGCGAAGTGATATGTTGTTTGGATAATTGGTCGGTAGGCAAGCTTGCTCTGTCTGATAAGTATCTTTGTAGTGCTTGTCTGATGCGGATATAGTATTCTTTTACATCTCCATCATCTAGGGCTTGCTTGGCATCATCTAAAGTTTTCACTGCTTGCTCTTGGGCCAAGCGACGCCGCTTAGCATCAGGGTCTTCAGCATCAGCGATGTCCCTCTGTCTTCTTACGACTAACAAGCCACCTAGTGTCGCCAACAAAACTCCATTTAATCCTATGTGCCCCCAAGACCATGCAAATGACTTTCCCACATCACTCAAAGAACCTATAGGCCTCGGGGCTGGAAGCTCCTTCGAAAGTAGATCCAAGTCCGCAGACTCACGGCCAGTACCGGGTATAACCCTCACAGTATATAACTGGCTCTTGATCACCTCATATGCACTACTATCAACATCATAAAAAGCCATCTCTGGTTGAAACTTGATGGTACCAGTTTTCTTGGGTATCATCAGATATTCATATGTCTTTATTACCTGCACCTTATCGCCCGTCACTTGTGTCTGTTCGCCTAGCAGATTAGGATCGTAGATGTCAAAAAGGTCTGTGTAAGGCTGGGCAGGTGGTTCGATAAATCGACCATCTCCATCGCCCTTGATCTGTAGAGTAAGCGTGAGGGCATCATCCTGAGTGATGGACTTCTTATCAATCGAAGTACCCATAAAGAAATCACCAATCGCACCAGAAAATGAGGTTGGCGCGCCATCTGGCAAGTCTAACACCTCAATAGTTAAGCCATTAGATCTTGCTCTATATTGCTTTAACCGTGTAGTGAAAAATATACTATTTGATCGCCTACCGCCTTCGCTAACTCCTAGGATTATATCGACAGGCTCTATCTCTGTTTTTCCTTTTTGCTGGGGAAAGAGTGCATATACACCTATGACGCGCTTGCTATACTGTACTCCATCTATGACAACTTGTTCTGTAGGACTTCTGTAGTTCTTAAGCTCTTGAGCAAAGAAACCGTCAAACTCAGATACATTGCTAATATTGACCTGGCGCACGGACTGATTAGTAAACAATGTATACTTCAATGTGAGCTGCTGTCCCACGTAGCCTGTATCATGGTCGATGGTGGCCTCTATGATGAAAGGTTCTATACCTCCAGTATCGGCCGGGTCTCTGCCTTTCACAACTTCTACTTTTAGAGAGTTAGATTTGATTTCTTGGCCGTTCACCCTAAGGGCGGCTGGCGCTATGGTATAGGTGCCAGGTTTATCGGCCACAAGTGAGTATACAAATGAAATTTCAGTCGTCACTTTACCATTAATGCTACTGCGCATCTGGTTTCTACTCGGACCACCCGCTACACTTAATCCACCAAAGTTGGGAGCTGTAAAGTTTGAGCCGTCGGCATTCTGAAGAGTAAAAGTGACATTGAAGTATTGGCCAGTGACTACTTGTCGTGCATCGGAGGTTGCTTTGAAAGAAACTTGACCTGAAACATAAGTGCCAGTTAAAAGCAAGCATAAAAGTATCACCCTTGTCATACAGCTTAGATCTTTTTAGCCTTTAGGTGACGCAACTTCATTTTGATGGAGTCAGCCTTTGTCATTTTCTTCTCAGTGACTGTTACAGCAGAGCTGACACTACCTCTCTCTTTATACGTTCTGTGATTTTGGATGACCCCTTCAGGGTTATCGATGACAACTACATGCACTTTATCCGATGCGTAATCTAGATCTCCAGTTACTACCAGAGCCGCATCTAAGATGAAGTCACCTACATCTTCTGGCCGAAGAATATATTCATAGGAGGCTGACTGTGAGACACGACCATTGATCATCGAAAAATTAGATGATACGTTCGGTCCGCCCACCAAAGACATCTCTCCAAACTCTGGTGGTTGAAAGTCGCCAGCAATATTCTCGATGATATATTTGACGCCTAAGACATTACCCAAGTATAACGTATCTGCTGAGACAAGTACAGAGATGCTACTGTTCTCTTCTTGACTACTTACTAAGAGCGGAAGACTGAAGAGCAAAAGGATTATAAACAACTTTTTCATCACCAGTCTTTCTTTTGTTTCTTTTTATCACCATATGATTTGCGGAGCTTTTCTTGGACATTCTTTTCTTCATTCTCGATGACTTGAAGAAGTTTTTCGGCATCTTCCTTGCTTAAGTCCAAGGGCTGCTCTTCTTGCTCAGAGCCTTCTTCGATATCACTTTCTTGTTGATCAGAAGGTTGCTGGTCAGGTTGCTCACCTTCACCTTGCTGTGACTGCTGCTGTTGTTGTTCCTGGCTTTCATCACCTTCTTCTGGTTGTTCTTGCTGCTCCTGTTGTTGCTCTTGTTGCATCTGCTCTATCCGCATCAACTTGGCTATGTATAAATTTTGTCTGATCTCATCATCGCTTGGATTCAGATCTATAGCTTCTTTGTATGATTGGATTGCATCCTCTAATTGCTGCGCTTGAAGTTGAGCATTGCCCAGATTAAAAAGTGCCTCAGACTGATCTAATGGATCATCAAGTTGACTTACAGACTGTTTGTAGTGATCTACAGCTTCTTCGTATCGACCTTGTTGGTATACCGTATTACCAAGATTATATGATCCTTGTCCGGCAGCACCTTTAGTTTTCGCTTTTCTATAGCTCTCCTCCGCTTCTTCATATAGCTCATTATCATAAGCCTTGTCACCTTCTCTCAATAGCTTATGTGACGACTGGCCCTGTAATCCAATACCTCCAATGAATAATGTGGCAATCGCTAGACTCAATAATTTCATATAACACAAATGTAGAGGGTACTTCATATCCAATCAAGTCATCTTTATATTGAAACCTTTGCGCGCTCAGGGATCAACCATTGGATCAAGATGAAGATCACCCCTAAGCCTATGAGATACTGAAAGTAGCTATCATAATCTGTAAATGCTCTTTGTTCTACTTCTTGCTTTTCAAGTCTTTCCATCTCACTTTTTAAAGAAGTGATGATACTATTACCTTCTCCTATCATATATGACCGCCCTCCTCCCGAATAAGCTAGTTCTTGGATAAGCCCTGGGTTAAGTCGGCTCGTCACTAATTCTCCTGTCTCATCCCTTTTATATTGCTGACCAGCATTGGTCTGATAAGGGACCAGAGCTCCTTCAGTAGTTCCTACACCGATGGCATAGACTGATAGTCCTTGTTCAAAAGCTTCACCTGCAAAGTCAATTGCTTCTTCATCATGAGTTTCTCCATCGGTGATGATGATCATAGCGCGTTGACTATTCTGTCCTTCTTCGTAGGTCCTTAGTCCTAATTGTATAGCATCACCAATAGCGGTGCCTTGTGTAGTAGCTTGAGCAGTATTGGCACTGGTCAAAAAGAGTTCTGCTGCAGCATAATCATTAGTCAAAGGCATCTGTAGATAGGCATTGCCTGCAAAGAGTATGATACCTATCCTATTGCCCTTGAGAGCTTGGACAAGATTCATAGCTAGTCGCTTGGCGCGCTCGATGCGATTAGGAGAGATATCCTCAGCCATCATACTCTGAGAGATGTCTAAGGCGATAAATATGTCAGAACTTTCTGCTTTTACTTTTTCCTTTTTTGTGCCCCACTGAGGATTAGCACAAGCAAGAATAAAGCTCAACAGAGCTGCCGTGATGAGTCCCATCTTTACATGTGATCGCCGAGGACGCTCCCCATCAATCAAGGAACTCAGCAAAGCACTAGAGGCGAGTCGACTGCGCTGATATTTGCGAAAGCGGAGATAGACTACATACAGTATAACCAGCAGTGGCAGCAACCAAAGCAAGTGCAGATATCCTATGTCTTCAAATCTAAACATCTATGGTATCGTTCTGAATACTGTCAT
>CAYYBR010000028.1:0-24228 GCA_964470035.1 uncultured Saprospiraceae bacterium | reverse complement strand
ATATATAGCACGGCTTCTCAAGGAGTTTTAGACATCGAAGAAGGCGACCTAGTCGTAAGTGCGTATCAACCTAAGGGCTTACTAGCTCAGGTACTACTAGAACCAGCAGCTGCACTTGAAGATTCAGTGACATATGATATCACAGCGTGGTCACTGCCATATGCTTATGGTCTTGAAGCAGTAGCAAGTACTACTCGTATAAATCCGACTACGAGTAGCATGAACATGGTTCAGAGTGATATGCCAGAAGCTGCATATGCTTATATCATACCTAGGACAGATCTCGAAAGTGTAAAGTATATCTCCAGGCTCATACAGAATGATATCTCAATCAGGATCCTTCCGAAGCCTTTTGAGTATCAAGGGGTAAGATGTGATGCTGGATCTGCCGTAGTAACACGTGCTGATAACAGGAGCAAGGATGACCAACTTCTTGATATTATGAGAGCTGCCAAGACTTCTTTTCCTATGGCAACAGTGATAGGTATAGATGGTGGATTTGCCGATGCGGGACCTGATCTAGGTAGTGGTCAGGTTTTTCTTGTGAAGCCTCCGAAGGTATTAACCATAAGTGGAGAGGGAGTAGGTACTAATGGTCATGGACAAATCAAATGGTACTTTGATAGAGCAGTTGACTATCCACTTTCAGTAGTGGATATAGCTAACTGGGGCAGGATAGATCTTGATAAGTATAACACGCTGATATTGCCGCAAGGATGGTATACGATCTCTGATAAAATGAGGAACCAGATTTCAACATGGGTCAATGAAGGAGGAAAGCTTATAGCCATCGGCAATGCCAACAACCAACTGATGGATAAAGAAGGCTTTGGTCTAAAGAGATTTGCCACAGATGAAGAGGCATCTACCTTTCGCAATGAAAATAAGGAAGCCGATTTGGCTGCTCGGTATAATCATTACTCGGAGAGTGAAAGAAGAGCTATAAGTGATTATGTGCCTGGAGCTATATTTGGCTTACAAGTAGATGATACTCACCCTCTTGGTTTTGGGCTAGGAAAGACTTATTTCTCTCTTCGGACGAGCAGTACAACTTTCCCGCTAACCGTAGATGCGGCTAATGTAATTGTTCATCCAAAGGACAATGCAAAGATACTTGGCTTTGCAGGATCGAATATAAGAGGCCAACTCAATGATAGTGCGGCATTTATAGTAGAAGATAAGGGCCGAGGAACCGTGATATATATGGCTGATAATCCTTTGTTTAGAGGCTTTTGGTACAATGGCCTTTTCTTGTTTTCAAATGCCATATTTATTGTTCAATAAATAGACGAACGAAAAGGTAAAGCCCAACACCCTTACTCCTAATAGAGAGGTGATTACAAATTGGTCCTGCTATTATTGATTTGAATTATATCAATAACATCACTATTGTTAGCACCTAGTATGTAAACCTTATCACCTATGTTAATGAATGCCATGTCTTTGAGATCTTTCCCAAGATATAAGCCGGACTCGATACCCTCTATCGCTTGAAATTCATTTGTACTATTTCCTTTTAGATAGAGCCCGGTACCAGCATCATAACTTGCGGTTTCTATCTCTGTACCAAAGAGATTTCCTGCTATGAGGATATCTTTATGACCATCGCTGTCAAAATCTCTGATCAGTATATCTTGTATCGGTGCAAACTGCGCTTGAATAGGGAGTATATGCTTTTTATATGTCCCTCCAACATTTTCAAGATAGACACTACTGAAGTCTGTAATAGAATAATTCAGAGCTTCGCTTAGCTTTTCCTCAGGAAGTACATCTGTGATAGAGGCAAGGGCAAAGTCTTCGTACTTTTCAAACTTGTCTTTTATAAAGGGCATTTGTTGAGTAGAACAGTCTTTTCCTCTCATGATGTAGTTCTCTCCTTTATCATCAGTCTTTGCAAGGACGATGTCATTAGTCCCGTTACTATCAAAGTCATTGAAGAAAATTTCAAAAGGCTTTTTCTTAGAAGGATGAAATTTATTGTTTAAACCTAGATTGCCTGCTATAATATCAAGATCTCCGTCACCATCCATATCTTCAACAGCAACACTAAACCACCATCCTCTTAGATCTTCGGAGATATATTGGTCAGTGACGTTTTTAAAGGTGTCGTTGGATTGTTCAAATAGTTCTATTCTCATCCATTCTCCAACTACAACTATGTCTAGTTTTCCATCACCTGAGAAATCAACCCATTTGGCATCGGTAACGAGACCTATCTTTTCAAGACCTGGTGCTTTTTCTTGGATTACATTGACAAAGGCTCCATTTTTATTTTCTAAAAGAAGGCTTCGAGCGGCAGAAGGATAGGTGCCAGGTACAATTCTACCTCCTACAAATAAATCTAGATCACCATCGTCATCATAATCAGATGTTACGACCCTCATGCCACTAGAGTTTATAATCGGAAGATGAGCTGTGGCTTTTGAAAAAGATCCTGTCCCATCATTCAGATATAACCTGTCTTGAAGGAGATTTTCGGCACCTTCTACGTCGCCGCCGCCGCCGCTAACTACATATAGGTCAGTGTCCCCGTCTTGATCAAAATCTGCAAGTGTTGACCCAAGATCTTCGTACTTCATTTCACTCTTCCATAGACTTTGATTAGTAGCTTTAAAAGACCCATTTCTTGATTGGATGAATAAGGCTCCTTCGTGTCCTTTAGCTCCTCCAACGTAAAAATCTTCTAAGTTATCTCCATTTACATCTCCTACTGATATATGTGGACCATGTCGTGATTGGCGATGGGGTAATAACACCTCTTTCTTGAAGTCATAAAATGGATTCTCTTTATGTTTCCAATCTATAGGAAACGATTGGCTACTAAATAATTCTAGAGCGTCATTGCTATCATTTATTTCTGTGTTGGCCATGCTGATAGATGATGCTATTTCTTGATTAGCGCTTACATCATAAAGACTATGCCTTTTACCATTAAGATATTCTATATGAATGCTGTCTATGGAGGTATAATCTGCTATCCCGAAAACGAGTTCATGATCCATAGAAGATAGATATCCTCGTGTAACCATATATTCTTGATATTGGATAATATCACCAGTGTACACAGTAACCTTGGCATTGTATGATTGATGAGCTACCCCTAAATCAATTTTTATATAATTGTTTCCACTTTGTGAGGCCTTATTCTCATATAAAAAAGCTTCGTCATCGATGTTACTAATGACTATATCCAAGTCACCATCATTGTCTAAATCCCCGAGTGCAGCACCGTTAGAAAAAGATTTCTTGTCAAAGCCCCATTCCTGAGAAACATCTTTAAAATTATAGCTTCCGACATTTTGATAGACATAGTTAGTAAGTGGAGTAGAGGGGAAACTACTAATTGCCTCTAGATTTAAATCATCAAGCTCTTTTTGAGTAAATGATTTGATTTCTTCTTGCTTGTTCTTTCTGTTTTCAGCACCTATATCACGATGTTTCATATCTCTTTTGAATCCATTTGTAATGAGATAATCTTTGCGTCCATCGAGATCTAGGTCAGCAAGTAGGGAGGTCCAACTCCAGTCAGTATTACTTGTACCTAAGATTTGACCAATTTCACTGAAGGTATTATTACCATTGTTTTTTTGAAATGAGTTGAACATGAACTGTTCTTTCATTCCTAACCTTTCTGTGATATAAAAGAACCGGTTCTCATTCATTGGGGACATAAGGGTTTTGTTGCGTACTCGATCAGAAGCAACCATATCAACGATAGCTAGATCAGGCCAAGCATCATTATTAAAATCTGCTGCATCCATACCCATGCTGAATTGTGAAACATGTCCAAAAGAGGAGTTTATAATGTCTTGAAATTGTCCGTTTCCTTGATTGTTATAATAATAATCAGGATAGAAGTAGTCGTTGCATACATATAGATCGATATCAGAATCTTTGTCGATATCAGAAGCTATAAGTCCTAATCCAAAACCCCAATCCTTCAGATTAGCCTCCTCTGTAATGTTAATAAAACCGTTAGGACCATCATTTCTAAAAAGCTGATTTCCCAAATAGTTGGCCTCGGGATTTTCGAAGAGTTGCTCCATCTCATTCATTTTTTGTGCAAACGGCTTTCTAGCAGGAAATCTATCCATGAAGTCGGAGTTATTCATGAGGAACATATCTAAATCTCCGTCATTATCCATATCAAAGAATACAGACTGATTAGAATAAGAATTTTCTATAAGGCCATAATCGAAAGAGGATTCTGTGAATGTATGATCCTTATTATTTATGAAAAGATGATTTTGGCGATTAGGATAAATGGGGTCATATCCAGAATGGCAAACATATATATCTAACCAGCCATCTTGATTAATATCAATCATGTTAACCCCAGTTGACCAATAGGTTTCATCTTCTATGCCTGCTGAAGAGGATATATCCTGAAATTTTAGATTCCCTTGATTTAGGTAGAGTTTGTTCTTTCCTTGATTAGAGGTAAAGAAGATATCAGGGAGATCATCATTGTTAATATCTCCTATAGATACTCCCGATCCATTATAGAAGTAATCATAGAGGTTGATATTATTATTGATCTTGTCTTGGATCGCATTGGTAAACTCTATACCAGACTGAGAACTATCTATTGAAATGAAGAGTGTTTCTTCTTGATTTATTTTTGGCTCAGTACAAGAATCTATTAAAAGTAAAAGGAAGAGGATTCTGATTATATTATTACACATTCTCATATGTATATAGATGAAAAAAGGCTCTCTATATATAGAGAGCCTTTTGATAACCGTGAATTTTAATTTTACTATGTAGTTTTACTCTGTACTTTGATTTTGCCATTTTGTCTAATAGCAGTTACACCGAAAATCATAAGGAATAGGTTTAGACAAATCAGTCCCCATTCTCCCATTGTTGGTACAATTTCTACATCACAAACTGCTGGGTCAACGAGAGCAGGTGCTCCTGATGTATTAAGTGCCCATGAGTTTACAGTCAATGAAGAGGCAGTCCCTTGATTCGGGAACACGCTATTCACAGTAACTTCTATCCAACCAAAATCTCCTCCAACCTGTACAGGTATAAAACCTGAAGCAGGCGTAGGAGTCCATAACCCGAATGTCGATGTAGTAGTTGATCCAAAATACGAGTTATAAATAGACCCTCCGACTAGATTGGCCCCAAAGCTTGTATCTGCATTAAATCCCGGTCCAACAGTAGCACCGATACTCAATTGAGGTGCATTATAAGTCGACGGATTCTCAAGAACTGCAGCATTACCCGGATTAGCTACCCTAGCTCTAGCATAACCAAATGAAGATGAAGTATATACTACATTTCCGACTGCCATGAATATATCATCCACGCCATCGCCATCCAAATCAATGGGAGTGGATTGTACATCTAATGTCCCAGTAGCTGTGATCGTCTGAGGAAGGTCAACTCCATCACTACATATGTAATCTCCTACGACAGTTTGGCTATCTGCTGGAATAGCAGCTAACATTAATAAGGCTGGAGAGAATTTGCCTAAATCAACTAGAGCTTCCTTGTTTTGATCTAGTTTTTCTGAAGCCTTGTTATATATTTTGTCTAAGTTATATCTTTTCATTATCCTAATTTAGTTGGTTCTTATTAGTCTCTTCTGGCTTGAAGTGACGCAAAATCAGCAGCACTTAATGTTGATTCTAACATGGCAAGCACATCTTGACGAAATGCTCTAGGACTAGTTGGTCCTGTTCGATCCGAATAGTCTACACTTTGGATCCTTTCGACAGCGAAAGCGCGAATTTCATCAAGAGTGGCTTGAGAAGCAGAAGTGTTGTTTTGTACTACACGAATGATGCTCGTTACTCTGTTGTTATCAAATTTTGCCTTCATTTGGGCATCAATCATTGGAGTAGGTGCATTGTTTTGTGCACAAAGAGCAGTGCCAAAACAGAACAATAGAAAAATTAAAATTTGTTTCATGGTCGTCTTATTCTTAAATGAGAGCGGAAGATATGAGGTAATCGGAAATATGCACAATTTTTCTATAAGAATTTTCACAATTTGTTTTGTTCTCTTCTCAGGGTGTTGTCCACTACACTGGCCATTTTCTCGACATTGAGATCGTAGTCAGATAAAAAATTAGTAATCATCGAGCAAGTATGCGTACTCTGATCGATAGCTTCATTGTAATCTACTTCGAGAAGATCTACGTTTGGAAAGTTCTTAGCCCAGTTATTTACTTGCTCTATACGCTTGGTATATGAGGCTCTTAACTTAGTCATATTGCTATTTCTTTCCCTATCTAAGCGTTTTAGCATCTTATCTTGCGAACTAAGAATCTCATCTAAGGGCCTCCTCATGAATAAGATCTTATATCTATATTTTAAAGGAAGATTTGGCAATAGTTGAGCAACAACTTTTACAGCTTTACCATCGATTTCTTGTAAGATTGAGTTGTCCTTATGAAGTTTTTTGATAGCCTCATGTTCGTAATAGCCTTTTTTGTTATTTTCATCAGCTTCGCGCTTTCCATCTGTAAAAGGTGCTATGCCACCTTTCTCAAGCATTTGCATCATCATAGATGTTCCAGATCTTGGCAAACCGGATACTATAACAATTTCTTTTTCCGTCCCACTTTTAATTAGGTCCCCGATATTTTGTTCTGAGACACTTTCTTCAGAGCCTAACTTGGACTTCCTCTTAGCTTGTTTTTTAGCAGCAATAGCAGAATTTTGCTTTTGAGCTACGCCAAATGCTCTTATCGAACCTTCCTCATCACCGAGTTCATGAAGCACTTTACCTAAAAGGAAGTGGGCCATGGGTTGATGGTATAGTAAGGCAATAGCTTCTATCAGATGTTGAGCACTTCTTTCATGTAATCTTTGATTATAAAAAGCATAACCCAGACCATAATGTGCCACATAACTATCCGGATTAATCTTCAGAGCTTTTTTATACGCTCTCTCTGCTTCGATCCAATTATCGAGTTTGAGATAATAGTACCCTATATACTGATAAAGCGTGTCATTATCCTTACTCTTAACTTCAGCTTCGACGAGTTTAGCCAGTGCTTCTTCGGCTCTATTTTCCATTCCCAATATTCGAGCCTCTAGTAAAGCGATATTTGGTCCTTTGAGATCGTTATTTGCCTTGAGTAGGTTTAGGATCTCTCTTGCTTTGTCAATTTTGCCAAGTCTTTGAAGTACATTAACAAGTGTAAATCCATATATGGGCTTATCAGTGTTCTCCAAGAAGAGTCTTTCTACGATAGGTTCAGCCAAGTCATGCATATTAGCGTCGATGTAAGACTGAGCCAGAAAATAATCTGAAATATCCATAGTTCGCCTTATGGCCTTTTCAGCATTTTCATCTGGTCTATCTATATATCCTAATTCGATAAGCTGTTCCATAGCCTCTTGATCTACAAAAGGATCATTTAGCTTTTCTGGTGGGTGCATACCATCATTACCTTCTATATCTTCCCAAGAGTTGATGTAACGGACTTCTTTTGGTTTTTCAAATATATCTGTGAGTACTTTCCCATCCATATCTTCAGCTACGGGTTGATCTAGGATAGAAAGTATAGTTGGTGTGACGTCAAGAAGACTAGCCCCGTAGACTCTTTCATCTTTCTTAATATTAGGCCCTTTGATGATAACTACACCATAAGGATTATGTTCTAAAGCAGGCCCAGCAGGAATTTTAGGAATTATTTTAGGTCTCATGTGATCAGGGTGAAAACCATGATCTGATAAAAGAATGACTGTAGTTTCGTCATCGATGAGTTGCATCAGACGACCTAACATCATATCATGATATCGATATCCTGCAGTGTTAATATAAAAAAAGGCGTCATACAAATCTTGCGGAATAAAATCTCTTTTAGGTGGGTGGTATTTCATAAATGCGTGACCAAAGTGATCTATAGCATCATAATATACAGCACAAAAGTCCCACTCTTCGAATTGCATCAAATAAGTGGCTGCATTATGTATGGATGTACAGTCAGCTATAAGCCTTCTTAAGGTTGTAAGACCAGCTTGTATATGTTTGTTAGACTGATCTATTTTATCAAGATTCGGAAGGAATGGAGCCAAGTGTGCAGCTGTCAATTCATAAGGATGAATTCTTAATTTGGCCAAAATGTGAGATAGCCTTTTTGGATGGACTATATCTTTTAACATTGGCCAGAAATCGAGTACCTCTCCCTCCTTCGGTATTTTGGCTTTTTGATAAAAGTTGGACACCATCGTTCCGTTGATTGGTTCAGCGGGATGTGACGGCCACCATCCAACAACGTGAGATTTATATCCTTCCTGATTAAGAATATTCCAGATAGCTTTACATTTCCTAGATGTATTAAGGACTGGTTGGACACCAGAACCATCAGTTTTCGGTTCTGTAAAACCTAATATGCCGTGTTTAAAGGGTCTCTTTCCTGTTGCAATAGAAGTCCAGAGCATCGGTGACAGAGGCGGGTCAAGTGTTGCGATATTACCCATTACACCTTCATTGATGAGCTTTTCAAGATTGGGCATCAGACCTCGATCTATAAGAGGATTTATAGACTTCCAATCTGCTGCATCCCAACCAATTACTAAGAGCTTATTTTTTTTCATCATTTCTATTTATCATCGGTATCGCCCTTCCGAAAACTACAGGACCAATTACTGCTGGGTTTTCTTTTTTAACTCCCAATATTTTACGCCTCCAAAGCTGTATGCCTATGTATCCTGTTGCCATAATACCGAGTGATCCTTCGATGGGAATGTCATATTTGGTTACTTCCGTCTCATCAGACGGTGTTTGTTTATTGCTTGATTCGTTTTTCATTGACTCAGATTACTATTTGATAGCTCATAAAGTGTTACGGGTCCATCATTGTTTCCAAAAAACAAGTATGTATTATTTTCTGAAAGCTCCAGTGCCAGTATGTCCTTTGTATTTCCCTTTTCATTGATCCCAGAGTGTTGAATTGAGATTGGGATGAAATTACCTTGTCCCATATTATGAAGTATTAGGCCTTTTCCGGCATCAGCACGGCCAGTTTCTACTTCTGCCTCGAACAAATTGCCTCCCGATACGATTTCTTTCTGACCATCTCCATCTACATCTAGTGCGACCAAACCATTAATCGGACTTATCTGGGCCATAGCAGGGAATGGTACAAACTCAAAATTTCCACTTCCGTCATTTACAAAAGTGCCAGAAGTAAAATTTGTCGCCTTTATTGAAATTGAACTATCTAATTCTTCACCGTAAATATCTATAAGCGAAGCTGAAGCAAACTCATCGTATGTCTTAAATTTTTCAGAAATCTCAGGTATCTGTTCTGAAGAGCATTGGCGACCACGAACAGGGTAAAGTGTCTCGTTATCTACATAGTATCCAAGGACGATGTCCTGAGATCCTGATTGATCAAAATCACTACCATAAATATGAAACGGTTTATCTTCCGAGGCTTGATATTTATAATTCTCACCAAGATTTCCGGCGACAATATCGATATCGCCATCACTATCTATATCTTCTGTAAGTATATTAAACCACCAACCGACATGATTTGAAACACCTTTGATCTCAGTTGGATCTTTGTACTTTCCGTCTTTTTTTAAGAGGACCTTTATATCACTCCACTCTCCGCTCAATAATAAATCTCTTTCGCCATCTTGATTAATATCGGCAACTTCTATATCAGTTATCATCCCTATTCCTTTCAAAGAAGGACATAGAGTCTCTGTTTCATCGCTAAACTTTCCTCTACCATCATTGAGAAGTATATATGACGAAGCAGGTTTTGGGTATTGATGTGGTATATGTCGACCTCCTACTATTAGGTCTAAATCACCATCAGCGTCAACATCTTCACTGATGACTTTCATACCAGATGATCTTATAGGCGGCAGATGTGCACGTGCTCTTACGAAAGTACCTCCTTCATTGAGGTATAACCTATCGTTATAGAAACTATGTCCATCTGGAAACTCATTGCCACCACTAACTACATAAATATCTAGATCCTTGTCTCCATCAGCATCAAAAAACACCGACCCCATATCTTCATGTATCTTGTCTCTATCGAAAGCTTCTTGTTCCGACTCTGTTATTGATCCATCAGATCTAATGAGCAATATTTTCCCAGGTTGGTTATGGGCTCCAGAAATGTAGACCATATGTTTATCAGAATTACTTTCTTTTCCAGTACTCAAAAAAGGACCGTGCGTCGACATTTGATGTGGAAGTAAAACTTGATACCCATAGTCGTCAAAATCATTCTCACGATGAGTAAAAATCTCTTTTGACACTCTCGTAAATATTGGCTTGTCAATGGATTCATCGTTAGGATGAACACTCGATGGTTGATATTGTATATCGATGACTGTATTGACTTTGTCGACAACTAGTTCTTGATATTTGCCATTGGGCCATTGAACTTCAAGAGTAAAAGGACCTTCTTCACCGCCAAGACCGACATGAATGGAAGAACCTATACCTGAGGCATATCCTCTTGATCTGAGGTAAGTGTATTTCTTCGCTTTATTATTATTCATCTTCAACTTTACAGTTGTACCTACGGGATCAGAATTGATGTATTCTGAAAATTTGAGTTTCAGGAAATTATTTTCTGGTGAAGAATTATGAAGCAAGAAAGGAGATGCATCTATATTATTAACTACTAGATCTAATCTGCCATCATTATTGAAATCAGCATATGCGGCTCCAGATGAAAAACTCGGTATAGCGAGTTTAGTCCCTTTTGCTACATCATGAAATCTTAACTCGCCGTTATTTTGATAGAACAAATTACTTACTGGTGTGGCTGGAGCGTTGTTAATGGCTTCGGCCATGGCCTTTCGTCTATCGTTCAGAGAATTTCTTGCTTTTTTGGTAATCTCATTTGTCTTCTTTTTAAAATCTTTATCAAGGACGTCACGATAGTATCCGTTAGCGATGAATAGATCTTCTAGCTGATCATTATTAGCATCAAAGAATAATGTTGACCAAGACCAGTCTGATCTGTGAATCCCGCTCATTTGGGCGATTTCAGAATAGTCTGCTTCACCTACTTTAAGTTGAAGCATATTCCTCATGATCTGATGCTTATACCCTTTATTAACACGATTCCAATACAACTCAGGGTTCATCGCGGCCATCTGAGTTTTCTCGCGATAATTAGTGGTTGATAACATCTCGGCTGTAAATAGATCTAAGTTGCCATCATTGTTGATATCTCCCATATCTGAGCCCATACTCGAAAAAGAGATGTGCTGAAAATGATCTTCTATTTCATCTACAAATGATCCGTCTTTCTGATTGATATAAAGCCGGTCTGGTTCTGCATGGTCATTAGCTACATATATATCTGACCATCCGTCGTCGTTAAAATCAGCCGTAATAAAGCTTAGTGTCCATCCGTAATTCAGAATACCAGATTCTTCTGTTACGTCAGTAAATGTGCCGTTCCCATTATTGCGATAAAGCTTATCACTTAATCCAGATATCGGATTGTTCCACATTTTGAAATGAGCGTCAAATCCTATTCCTCTTTGAAGAGGATGATTACCTATGAATAAGTCATTATCACCATCTCGATCATAGTCAAAGAAGGAACTTTGGATGCTGAAGCCCGTATCTGCTATGCCGTATTTCTCTGCTTGCTCTTGAAAGGTATTGTCGCCCTGATTAATGAATAAAAGATTTTTCCTTTTCTCAGGACTCCGATGAAAAGCTGCAGAGACATAAATATCTTGGTAACCATCATTATTTATATCTGTGAACACCGCACCATTGCACCAAGTCCCTATGGCCTCTACTCCAGCAGCAAGTGATATATCTTCAAAAACGAAATCTCCCTTGTTTAAGTAAAGCTTGTTGGCAACGACATTGCCAAGTAGATAAATATCCTCCAAGCCATCATTATTGATATCACCTATGGCGACACCTGCACCATTATAAACATTAACATATGAACTCGGAATGGGTAGTCTTGCTCCTGCGAGATTATTTGCAAAGTCTATGTTACTACTATCAGGTAGAATTAGGTCAAAATGTATGGTAGAGGCACTTGAAGTGTCTTCATTACTTGGAGTTTCCACAGATTTGTCACAGGCTGATATACAAAGTAAGGTCCAACCTATAAAGCATAGCAAGATAGCTTTATCCAATAGCATAGTTTTCTCAGATTTAGACCCACAAAGTGAGCGTAGTCGACAAAAGTAGTAATTGATCGGAAAATATAGTAGATAACATCCGATGTGTCTTATACAATTGACTTTTCGGATCTGAATGAAATAGAAGAATTTTATGTCATATTTATAAGTAGATTAAAGCACAAGTCGAGATTTATGAGGAATTCGTTAATTATTATCTGTCTTTTCACTGTATTAGGAACAGTATATTCTCAAAAGTCAATTGTTGACATCACAGTCGAAGACATCTGGAGAGACTACAAGTTTATCCCGAGATCTGTACCAGGATTCAATTTTCTTAATGACGGACGTCACTTCACCCGTCTCATAGACGATAAGGTGATTAAGAAGTTTGATATTACTACTGGGGCTTTTGTCGAAGATCTCTTTGATGCCAGTGATATAGCTGGACAGCTAGGATTTGAAGGTGAGATATCAGATTATAGCTTTAATCACGATGAGTCGATGATATTGATAGAGTCTGAGAAGGAAAGTATCTATCGTCGTTCTTACCTCGCAGAATATCATGTATATGATTTTGGCACTAAAAAACTATATGCACTCTTCGAAGATGGCAAGTTGATGAATGCTACTTTTTCTCCTGACGCTACGAAGGTGGCTTATGCATATGAAAATGACTTATACTACTATACACTGGCTGACGAGACCACACTGCCGATCACAGATGATGGTGAGAAAAACAGTCTGATTAATGGTATTACAGATTGGGTATATGAGGAGGAGTTGTCATTTGTAAAAGCCTTTTGGTGGTCTCCAGATAGTAAGAAAATATCTTACTTGAAGTTTGATGAGTCAGAAGTGCCAGAATTTACCATGACACTTTATAACGATGAGCTCTATCCGGAGTATCAGACATTTAAGTATCCTAAGGTGGGAGAAAAGAACGCTGAGATCTCTATACATCTTTATGATCTCGGTACTGACAAGAGTACAACCCTAGATGTAGGCGACTTAGATGATATGTATATCCCCCGCGTGAAGTGGACCCAGGATCCTAATCAACTCTGTGTATATGTGATGAATCGCCATCAGAATCACCTTCAGCTAAAGTTGGTAAATACTGATATGGGTAAGACAAGGGTCATGTATGATGAGACTAATCCCTACTATATAGACATCACAGATGACCTTACGTTCTTGAAAGATGGCGAGCACTTCATATGGACGAGTGAGAAGAGTGGGTATAATCATATCTACCTCATGGATATGAGTGGTAAACAGATCAAAGCTCTTACGCAAGGTGACTATGATGTGACATCCTTATATGGAGTCGATGAAAAAAACGGTGTACTCTTCTATCAGGCAGCGGAGCACTCCCCACTGAGAAGAGACATATACTCAGTCGGATTAGATGGCAGTGGAAAAAAGCAACTGACATCAGGTAATGGTACTCATAGCGCAGACTTTAGTGGCACATTTGACTACTACACACTTCAGCGCAGTGATATCAACTCTGCAAGTACCTATGAAGTCTTTGATAGGAATCAAAATTTAGTGAGGACGCTTGAAGACAACAAGGAGTTCGAAGGTATCATGAAGAAGTATGGCTTGGCACCTGCGGAGTTTTTCACATTTACGACAAGTGAAGGAGTCGAACTCAATGGGTATATGATCAAACCGAGAGGTTTTGATGCATCAAAGCAGTATCCTGTCTTTTTGACTCAGTACAGTGGTCCTGGTAGTCAGCAAGTGACCGATAGCTATAAAGGGATGAACTTCTGGTGGTACCAGATGCTAGCGCAACAAGGTTATGTAGTGGCATGTGTCGATCCGAGAGGCACTGGAGCTAGGGGACAAGAGTTTAAGAAGATGACCTACCTACAGCTGGGTAAGTATGAAACTATAGATCAGATAGAAGCGGGCAAGTATCTCGCATCTCTTCCTTATGCCGACGAAGAGAAAATAGGCATCTTCGGCTGGAGCTATGGAGGATATATGTCATCGCTCGCTATACTCAAGGGTGCTGGCGTCTTCAGTACAGCTATCGCTGTTGCCCCTGTGACCAGCTGGAAGTGGTATGATACGATATACACGGAGCGCTATATGAGGACTCTCGAAGAGAACGAAGATGGTTATCGCGATAACTCACCTATCTACTTTGCTGATCAGTTAGAAGGTAATTACCTGCTAGTCCATGGTGGTGCCGATGACAATGTACACTTGCAAAATAGTATGGAGATGGCGAAAGCTTTGATCGATGCTAATAAGCAATTCGATACGTATATCTATCCTAATAAAGCACACTCGATATTTGGAGGCACGGTAAGAATGCACTTGTATAATAAGATGACAGACTTCCTAGATGAGCACCTGAAAGGGGAGTAGGATAGATGGATATAAGCAGTAGTGCTTTTACAGTTTTAGCAGTAAGTGGATTGAAGTGATGACCCTTATCGAGACTTGTTCTCGATATCCTACATTTGCATCATGAACCATCCTAAAGAGATAGTTAATCGTAAGGCGAAGTATGAGTTTCACTTCATGCAAGAGTTTACTGCGGGTATTATGTTAACTGGTACTGAAGTAAAGTCTCTGCGCGCTGGCAATGGGAATCTGTCTGATGCATACTGTCTCTTCAAGAATGGTGAGCTCTATCTCAAAAGCATGTATATCGGCGAATACGATCATGGCAATATCAATAACCACGAAACGCGTCGCGACCGCAAACTTCTTCTCAAAAAAACTGAGCTAAGTAAGCTCGATAAACGGGTTAGAGAAAAGGGCTTGACGATAGTGCCTTATAAAGTTTTCTTCTCAGATCGAGGATTGGTCAAGATAGAGATCGTCTTAGGCCAAGGAAAGAAGTCGTATGACAAACGCGATACCATCAAAGACAGGGATATGAAGCGAGACATGGATCGTATCAAGAAGCAGTATCAGTAAGGACTAGATATTTTGCGTGATACGCTGTACTACCCTTAATTCACTTAAGAAGACCTTGGCGATTACCCTAAGTATAGTGTACATAGGTATGGCTATGACCATACCTAGCACACCTCCTAGCTTTGCGCCTACTAGTATGATTAAGAAGATCTCCAGCGGGTGTGCTTTCACACTTTTAGAAAAGATATTGGGCTGTATGATAAAGTTGTCCACAAACTGCATGATAGTAAATACAAGTATGAGTATACCGATCTTTGGAAGTAGGATATCATAAAAGGCCCCAGTTACGACTTCGGCCCCGCTATCTGGAGATATGCTGGATGATATGGTGATGATGATAGCAAAACCAGCTCCTAGCATAGGTCCTAGGTATGGGATAACATTCATCAGAGCAGCAAAGAATCCAATCAAGAGTGCATTCTTAAATCCTAGTAAGGTCAGGACACCACTCACGAATAGGGTAACTAGAAAAACCTGAAGAGCGATACCGATAAAATATCGCTTTAAGAGGCTTCCACTTTCATCTAATGCAGTCGTCCACTTATCTTCATCTTTATTAGAAGAAAAACTCTTGACCATCGAAGAGAAGAGTCCTCTCTCTTTGAGGAAAAAGAAAGCTATAAAAAATACCGACATCACTCCGACCAAAGTATTGCCGAGTGCCCCAAATATCGATGATAATACCTGTGATATCCTGGCAGGATTTAGAAAGTGAACAAGGTTTTTTCTGAGACGATCTATATAGGAGTCAGACATCTCTGTGTGCGATGTGCCTGGTTCTTCGATATGGTCTATCTGATTATCGACATGCAGTATGATGTTCACCGCTTGTCTTGCACTGTCCTCAGGGTAGATAAGAGAGTCTATACTTATCACCTCCACAAAATGTCGATCGTGATCTTCTTTTTCATGGCCAGCATGTTCTAACCCCAAGTCGTGTTCGTGCAGGATGCCTTTGTCTATTAGCCAGTCATTCCAGTCGTTAAGGGGTTCCTCTAAAGACAAGAGCACCTCTTCATAATCTATGGAAGAAAAGTTTCTAGTCTGCTGTATGATAGGAGGTATGACCAACCAAACCAGGAGCATCGTGAAGATGAAGAAGGTGAGTAGCGTTCCTATGGCCCCTCCCGTCTTGCCGACGATCGGTCGTAGCTTATCATAGATCGGAGCTCCTATCATAGATAGGATCCAAGCCAATATTATATACGTGACGATATCTGCGAAGTAGTAGCATACCAGCAGTACTAAGATCACAGGTATGATCGTAACGATGTAGCGCTGATATTGCTTTAATGCCATTGGCTAAAAGTACGATATAGGCTGGTTAATCGACTTTTGAACTATAGAAATCTTATGTTTCGGGTGAGGCCTTCGTATTTGGTTCGTTTTACTGCTGACCCATGGAAGAGCCTATCAAATACTTCTTTTGTTATCTCTGTCCAGTCGCTTTTTTTCATCGAAAGTAGCTCTTCTGAAGGTGCGAAGTTTGGTTCTTCATGTGGAGTGGAGAAGCGATTCCATGGACATACTTGTTGGCATATGTCACAGCCAAACATCCATCCCTCCATCTTATCTTCGAACTCCTGTGGTATCTCATCTTTGAGCTCTATCGTGAGGTAGGAGATACACTTCTGAGCGTCCAGTACATATCCACCTTCATCTATCGCATCTGTAGGGCAGGCATCGATACACGCTGTGCATGATCCGCAGTGATCAGAAGTAGCGTGATCGTATTCTAGCTCTAAATCTATGATTAACTCAGCAAGAAAAAAGTAAGACCCTTTTTGTTTACTCAGTAGGAGAGTATGCTTGCCGATCCATCCCAGACCGCTCCTTTTTGCCCAGTCTCTCTCCAGTACTGGAGCACTATCTACGAAGCACCTACCATGCACTTCTCCGATGTCAGTTTTGATCCGATCGACAAGTTCAAAGAGGCGATCTTTTACCACCTTATGATAGTCTCTGCCATAGGCGTACATAGATATCTTGGGAGCTGTAGGATCGCTTTGCTTGAGCGGATTATAGTAGTTATAAGCAAGAGAGATCACAGACTTGGCGCCTGGGACCAGCTTGGTCGGATCTACTCTTTTATCGAAATGATTTGCCATATATGACATCTTACCATGATGTCCAGCGTTGAGCCAACTCTCTAGGCGCCTTGCTTCATCTTCCATAAACTCTGCCTTGGCTATACCAATGCTAACAAAGCCTAGGTCTTTTGCATAGGACTTTATAAGTCTACTTCTCTCGGCCGTAGTCATCAACCCAAGATCTGTAGCTTTGCATACTGCAGCATGATGCGCTTCTCAGGATGGTCAGGTACCTGATCAAAGTATATGGTGGCCACCTGGCGCTCATCTATAGTCTTGACGACTCCTTCTCCAAATTTCATGTGCAAGACTTTCATGCCTTCTTGTATCTCAGTGGGATCATTGGGTATAAAGTCTGCTACATTGATCTTAGGCATGGACTTCTTAGAGATGGGTTTGAAGTTGCCCAATATGCGGGGCTCTCCAAATGTAGGCTTAGACTTGATGGGTACTATGCTATCGGTATTCTCTGGAGGGATTTCTTCTAGGAACCTACTGGCATCATTAAAACGCATCTGTCCGTACTGATATCTGCTGTTAGCATAGGTGAGAGTGAGGAGTTCCTCAGCTCGAGTGATCGCTACATAAAACAATCGTCGCTCCTCATCAAGCTGATTAGGATCAGAGAGAGACATGTAGGAAGGGAAGAGATTCTCTTCCATACCCACTACGAAGACAGATTTAAATTCTAGTCCTTTAGCTGCATGTACACTCATCAAGGTAACTACATCGGTACCTTTATCTTCATCTTGATCAGTGATCAAAGCGATGTTTTGCAGGTATTTGGAGAGTGACTTATCAGCTACAGTTTCGCCTGGTTCGAGTACATCATCTTCGGCGAATTCTTGGATGCCATCAAGAAGAGCATTGATATTTTCTAGGCGCCCCATGCCTTCGAGAGTACCATCGCTTTTTAGTAAGTCGGTGATACCGGACTTCTTGGCGATATACATGGCTACTTCATAGGCATTAGCCTTTTCTGCTTTCATCCTAAAGTTGGCGATGAGCTTCATGAAGTCCATGATGATGGACTTAGCGCGATTACTCATCTGCACCATCGGTATACTTTCGAAGATGCTTACTTCATTGTCTTCGGCAAACTGTATCAGTGTGCTTAGACTCTTGTTGCCAAATCCCCGCTTCGGATAATTGATGACGCGCTTGAATGCCTCATCATCTTTAGGATTAACCGTTAGTCGCATGTATGCTATCAGGTCTTTGATCTCTTTTCTTTGATAGAATGAAAGACCGCCATATATGCGATAAGGGATGTTATACCTGCGGAGATACTCTTCAAATACTCTAGACTGTGCATTGGTCCTATAGAGGATGGCGATCTGGGTATTCTCGAGTCCGTATCTATTTTTTTGTTCTATGATAGAGTCGGCGACGCGCTTACCTTCCTCTGTATCTGTGATCGTCTTGATGATCTTGATCTTGTGGTCGCCAAGGTTTTCTGTCCAGATAGTTTTTTTGATCTGTCGAGAGTTATTGGAGATGACACTATTAGCAGCCTCAACGATGTGTTGGGTGGATCGATAGTTTCGCTCTAACTTGAAGGTTTGGACATCTGGAAAGTCTGACTCAAATTGAAGGATATTTTCGATCGTAGCGCCTCTAAAGGAGTAGATACTCTGGGCATCATCGCCGACGATACATACATTGCGAGCACTACCTTCATACTGGACAAATTGCTTTAAGATCTCATACTGAAGAAAGTTAGTATCCTGAAACTCATCGACTAAGACATGAGAAAACTGTCGTTGGTATTTGTCCTTTACATTCTCGGGGTTCTCATAGAGTAGTCGGAACATCTGAAGTAGCAGATCATCAAAATCCATGGCACCTGCTCTCATGCACTTTCTTGCATATTTCTCATAGATGACGTGCATCATCGGGATACGATTCATCTTATCGTACTCCAGTCGTTCTGCGTCGTTGGCATAGACCTTAGGAGTGATGAGATTACTTTTAGCTGAGGAGATACGCGACCTTATCAATCCTGGATTATACACTTTAGTGTCGAGACTCATCTGCTTGAGTATCTCCTTGATCACACTTTTGGTGTCATCTGTATCGTAGATCGTGAAGTCATTAGGATATCCGATATGATGCGCTTCATATCTGAGTATTCTTGCGAACAGGGAGTGAAACGTACCTGCCCACACCTTCTGTGCACTCGGTCCTATCACCTTCTCGATCCGATTTTTCATCTCTCGAGCTGCCTTATTAGTAAAGGTTAGCGAGAGGATCTGCCAAGGAGGCACCCCAGTGTTGATGAGATGTGCGATGCGGTAGGTGAGTACACGAGTCTTTCCGGATCCCGGTCCCGCGATGACCATGACAGGCCCATCTGTGCAGGTGACTGCATTTCTCTGTACGTCGTTAAGAGCGTCTAAGTAGCTAAATCCTACCTCAGTTGGCATGTGAATTATTTCCGAAAGGGTGACTCACAAAGGTCAGTGAAATTTATCATATGACAAGTGTATCACATACATTATATGTATTATTCATACACCTCCTTCCACGCGTTGTATCCTCCCTTCATATTTTTCACTTTCGTAAATCCTTCCTCGAGCATAATCTGAGATGCCTTCACACTCCGTCGACCCGACCTGCAGTAGACGACATACTCTGTATCCTTGTCGAGTTTGTTGATGACTTCTCTAAAATCATCTGCTTTGACATCAGCAAGGAGGGCGTCATCTATAAATCCTTGATCTATCTCTTCAGGCGTGCGTACATCAAGAAATCTGATCAAAGGCTGTGTCTTCCATATTTCATGTGCTTCTTCTATGCTGATATCTACTCTTTGAGCCTGTGTAGATGCTGAGGAATCAACTTTTGATACTGATTCTTTGCAGGCGTATAATGTGAGAAGAGATATAAATATGACGGTGTACTTCATGCGAATCAAGATATAGAAGTAATCCTATACCATCTACAGAGCGCCCAAACTTTAGCATATAAGTGCCTAAAGTTGATAATAGGGTAGTTCGAAGAAGAGCGTTGGAGAATGCCTAAAAAGGTAAAAGGGATCTCGGAAGAGATCCCTTTTATACCAAAACTGTATGAAAAAACTATCTAACTAATTGCTATGCGTCCTTTAGACGTAGCGAGGACAGAAAAGATACACTAAGAAATTGTTAAAAAGTCAAGTGGATTACCTTCTGCTGTCCGATAGTCATAAAAGTTGATCAGGTTAGGGAAAATATCTTCGAGATTGGACTTCGAAACTCCAAACCAATGTGCTAGTTCTGCAAAGTAGACGTCAGCTGAGGTAGACGGAAGTATGATGCCACCACCCAGATCTGAGACATTCTGACCTGGATCTAAGGTCTCAGGATAGTGTCCATATATGCGCTGACCTTTTACAGGGCCTCCTATGGCCATCATATTGCTGCCCCATGCATGGTCTGTGCCATTGCCATTGGACCTAAGAGTTCTAGCAAAATCAGATACCAAGAAGGTCACTACACAATCTTCTGTACCTAACTCTTTCATGGCTTCCTGAAACTGGTTCACACTAAAATCAAGTTCTGCCAGCATCCTCGGTTGATCTTCTAGTCCATCATGATGGTCCCAACCGCCAAAGTCGATAAAGAAAGTCTGTCTTCTGAATCCTAGACTTTCTCTGGCTCCTATCATCTTAGCCACCCAGCCAAGACTATTAGCTAATCGGCTGTTATCGCTATACATGTTGGCATAATCGAATGACGTATTTAGATTGACGGAGTTAAGTGCGTCACGATACCTAAGCCATCCATCACGTGCACTTCGAGCGGTGTTGATATAAGTGTTTTCATAGATGTCACTATAGGTTCTTTCTAGAAGGTTATCTACGGCCTTTTTCCTTATCGAATTATAAAGCCAGTCGTCATTATAGTCTCTTATCTCTTTGAGCGGTGTTTCATTTAATGGATTAGGATCCATGGCGTATGCTATATTCTCGACACCTGTCTGAAATACATTAGACCCCCCAAATGATATATTCATCGATAGGCCTTCGGCGTTATTCATCTGGTTGACCATGTCAGATATACGGCCTCCCCATCCAACTGCGGCTCTTTCGTGTGGTACTGCTGTCATCCACTGTTGTAGCTGATCGCTATGTGACAACAACCCAAGCGGCACCCTTTTAGATTCTAACCAAAAATCGTCAACAGTCATGGGTTCTATCAGCGTACCTATGTTAGCAAAGAAGGCAGCCTTGCCTTCATTGAATAAATTTCTGATCAGAGGCATTGATCCATTTACGCCAAATGTTCTGCCTGGTGTATTGAGTGGGTTAAGGTGATTGATATTTTGAAGTGAGATCCCTACATTGCCCCTGACTCTCGAGTAATCCTGAAACTCTCTTTGAGAGGTAGGCAAGAGCATATTGTAGGCATCATTTCCTCCACTCAAGGAGATGCATATTAGTGCTTTATAGTCATCACCAGCTAGTACATCAGAGTCTGACATGGCAGCAGCCCCGAGTGCCTTTAGATTTAAGAGACTTGACAACACTGTAGTATTGGCCATAGCTGCGCATCCCGCATGACCTAGAAATTTTCTTCTTGATAAACCCATGGTGATTCTTTTTTAGCAGTGATTATTTGAGGACGACGTAGTCTGGGGAGATGAGGATGATGTATACAGCCATCTGTACTTTTCTTACTAGATAGTCATCCCAGTCAGGATTCATCTCTGAGAGAGAACTTCTGATGATATCTCTTGTACTATCAGATAATCTGCCATGTGTCAGCATCACATCAAAGTAGTTGATCAGTGATTCTGTATCTTCTGCTAATCCTCTGAAAGCGATCAGGTTGCTGGATACATCTGCACAACCATTACAAGAGGTAGGGGTGATCTCAAACCAATCCCAAAACATGACTTGCCATTGGGTCCATTTATGTGCTTGATTCATATATCCTATCGCCGTCTGCGAATCATGAATCTTATATTCTGGAGCCACAAGATCTTGTTCTACAAAATCACCTTGAGGCTGATGATCTGGTTGATAAAAATTAAAAACTGAAGGTGCTGCTAGTACAGCTTGTCTTGTATCGTTAAAAAAGTCGAAGCCATTATTCCAAAAATAACCATCAGGACTTACGACGGGCAGAGCGTGGAGTAATTGAGTGTTTCTCAAGATCGGTTCTCTTAACTTACCATGAGTTGGTTCTACCATAGCATCACAAGACCTTGCTTCATCATCTAGCAGTAAAGCTTTTAATACAGCGGCAAGGTCTCCTCTTTCTCCACTTCCATTGTCATTAAAGACGCGGGCTACTCTTTCTACATACCCTGGAGTAGGATTTGATTTTACATATTGTTGGATTAAGCGCAGTGATATAAATGGCCCAACATTAGGATGGTTAAAGATGTGATCAACTGCGAGGGCGATATCTTCATCACCAGTTTGTCCAGCGGGTATCACAAAATCACCGATGATGTTTTTTGGCCCCGACTCGTGATAATCTTCATCCATCTGCAAAGGTAACTCCCTGCTGATCGCAGCGATCTCTGCACCAAATGGGATTGGCATTTCCTCAGTCACATAACCACCTTCTAGGGCTTGATGACTCCAAGCCTGTCCCTTGAGCCCAGTGAAGACCTTCGCAAGCTCTTGTATGTCACTATTATCGTAGGTAGCTATCCAGTTTCCTGCAGCATCTACTCTGCGACTACCATCTAAGTTTAGTTCATATAGTCCGATGCTAAACAACTGCATGATCTCTCGTGCATAGTTCTCATCAGGTCTCGTCCCTAGTTCTTCATTCGTTTTTGGATTGTTCAGGTGACTGAGATAAAATGCCATGTTCGGATCGTAGGATATCTCCATCAGGATGTCCTTATAGTTGCCCAAAGCATTTCTTACAAGGATATCATAGAAGCTCGATAAACCCTCACCATACGCATCCAGTCCAGAGTCGATAGAGATGACGGCGATCTGACTTAATGCGTAGGCCATGCGCTGTCTAAGTACGTCAGGCGCCTTATAGTTATTATCCCACCAAGCATACTGAAAGTGTAGACTGAATGGACCAAAAAACTCCTGACTAGGATTTTCTCTGAACTGTAGCTGCCGAGCTCTTGTATTTGTTGCCCAAAGTACAGGTGTTAATAGTGTGGGAGACATAGCCATCTGCTGATCTATCCAACCTTCAAAGTCCATCGTCTCGGCAAGGCTTAATATTTCGTCTTGACTTCCGCCCCATCCCGCCTGAAAGAGGAATCTCGAAGTTTCGATAAACTTAGCATCGAGCCCAGAACCGTTGATGGTATTAGATGGTCTGGTCATGTTCAAGCTACTGCTCGCTCTGACTCTTATCCCTTGATCATTACCTGCGCCGAGAAACTCTTCATTCGATTGAGCTAATATATCGCTCAAGGCAAATGATAAAATCGCACAGATTATTACAGTATATATTCTTCTAGTCATCGGGATGTTATTTGGTGTGCAGTACGATGATTTGTTTAGCAGCAGTTCCAATATCAGTCTGCAATTGCAGAGTATACTGGCCATCTGGCAGCTCTATGGTTGAAAGTGTAAGTCCATCCCGTATCGAGGATAGATCTGTTAATTCTCTAAGCAGCACTCTGCCTGAGGCATCAACGATCTGATAACTTATTCTATCAGTTGGGATATCTCCAAACGCCACATCCACATACTGATCTGCAGGATTAGGGGAGACGCTTATAAGTGAGGATAGAAAGGTGTCTTCTGTAGCGGTTGAAAAGTCTCCGAGTTTAAACCTTACTTCACTCAATCCGGTGCAGTCTCCACCAAAATTATCGATGGCTGTCATCAACACAAACTTTGCTTCAAAAGCTTCGATGTTCAAGTCCTTGCCAGTATAGTCAGGAGATCCTTCTCCTATCTCCAGTTCGGCAGTAATTAATTCAGACCAACTTGCCCCATCAGAGGAAAAATCGATACGAAGAGTCTTTATACCTGCTTCCAGATACTCAGGATGATTACTATTCCACACGGTGAGTTCATCGACGCTTTTTACTTCATCAAATTCATATAAGATCCAGTGATTATTGCCAAGGGCTCCGAGAGGATTTGGTGAGGTCTCACAAGACAGCCACATACTATTAAGCGATGTGTT
>CAYYBR010000027.1:18688-24343 GCA_964470035.1 uncultured Saprospiraceae bacterium | reverse complement strand
GATGTAAACATTCTAATCATATAAAGATAGAAATGGGAGAATTCATAGATCTCGATGTTGGTCCTGATATAACGACAGAAAGAGGAGATAAGATCAATGTAGTTGCTTCTATATCAGGCTCGCCTTTTACTGATATCACATGGATAGGCAATCAAGGTACCAATGAGACAGGGGTTGATTCTTTATGTTTTATACCTAGTGTGGATGAAACCATAGTTGTCACCGTAACTACTGAAAATGGATGTATAGCCGTTGATAGTTTTAACATCAATGTCTTTGTTGATGTGTCCAGAATCAGTGCTTTTGTACCTAACATACTTAACCTAGGTAGTGCTGTTGGCAATGACGTGATCACTATCGATCTTCCTTTTGATATAGTTGAGCTAAGAGACTTCTCGATCTTTGATAGATGGGGACAACAAGTAGCCTACGCTCCTTTGATATCTAGTGGCACACCCATCATCATATGGGATGGCCGGATGAATGGTAGTGCAGTAGAATCTGGCGTCTACGTCTTTACATATGAGATGCTAACTATCTATGACGAGAGGAGAAGGAACAGGACGGGGGATATTACAGTGATCAAGTAACTATCCCTGTGTCAGAAAATCTTTGATGCTAGAGATAATCATCTCTACGCCTATAGACATCACTATGAATCCCATAATCCGAGAGATGGCTCTGATACCTGCCACACCGAGCAACCTGAATAACATGGGCGATGCTCGTAAGATCGCATATACGATGATGGCTACTACGATCAGTGCTCCTATAACTACAAATCTATCTGACCACTCACTATAGTTGCTATAGTATCCGATCATCAAGGAGATCGAACCAGGACCAGATAGTAATGGCATAGCAAGAGGAGTGAAACTAATGTCTTCCTTTTCTAATGCTTCTTCTTTTACTTGATCTGTGATGGCTCTACTTTTCGCCATTTTTCCACTCAAAAGCTGGGCACCTGATCCAAAAATGATGATGCCCCCAGCTATCCGCAAAGCACTCAGAGATATTCCAAAGAAGCTAAGTATAGCTGTTCCTGCTAGAAAGAATGACAGTAGGATGAGAAGGAAGTATATACTCGCATGTAAGGCGGTTTCTCTTCTTTCCACTTTTGAGAAAGAAGGAGACATAGCTAGATATACAGGTATAGTGCCTAGTGGATTAACTACTGAAAATAACCCTGCAAAAACTGCAAAGAATATTTCTACCATTATAAGTGAGCATTAAGCTTATTACTGATGATCTTGATAGCCTCGACTAGCATGCCAGGACGATCATAGGTAGTAGTATCTAATAGTACGGCGTCATCCGCTTGTAGCAAAGGGCTATCTTTTCGCCCACTATCGATCCTATCCCTTTTTTCTAGGTTAGTAGATACCTCTTCTAATGAGATATCTACTCCTTTGTTAGAAAGCTCTAGGTGGCGACGTTTGCTTCTCTCTTCTATACTAGCCGTCACAAAGATCTTTACATCAGCATCGGGCAATACTACCGTCCCGATATCCCTTCCATCCATCACGACACTTTGAGAAGCAGCGATCTTCCTTTGCTGTTTCACGAGGTACCGCCTTACGGATGAGATAGTAGATACTTCACTGACTATATTAGATACTTTCATGGATCTAATCTCTTCGGAGACATCTATGTCATTGAGTTTGGTACATCGCTGCCCTTTTTCTAGACATAACTCTATATCGATATCATCGAGGCTTGATGTTACCGTTGGTTCGTCATCAGGAGATATGCCAGTCTGAAGAAGGTATAGTGCAGTTGCCCTATACATCGCACCCGTATCTATATGCGTGATCTCCAGTAGAGTCGCAAGATCTTTAGCTAGAGTAGACTTACCACTAGATGAATATCCATCTAGAGCTATCACTGGGTTTTGTTTCTTTATTTGCTGGATTTGCGCTGCTGCTAGCTTTATAGCAAGCTGTACAGCACTAGGTATAGTGTACAATCAGTACTCGTCTTCATTAAAGAGAAAATCATCCTTCCTCGGGAAGTCCGGCCATATCTCGAGTATACTCTCATATAGCTCACCTTCATCTTCAAGGGCCTGGAGGTTTTCTACCACTTCTAGAGGGGCTCCCGATCTGATAGCGTAGTCTATGAGCTCGTCTCTAGAGGCTGGCCATGGTGCATCTTCAAGATGATGCGCTAACTCTAAGGTCCAATACATCTGCTAATAATCAATTAAGTGTTTAAGAACATTCCTTATTACGAATATCTCCATGACTTTAGTTCCAAAGTGGCACTAAAATTTCGGCAAAAGTATAATTTTCTTTGACCCAAGCAAGTATTATATATTTTATTAATACATCACTCAAGTCCTAAAGGATGAGCATAGCATCTCCGTAACTGAAGAATCGATACTTTTTCTTCACTGCTTCTTCATAAGCATCTATGACCAAGTCTCTTCCCGCAAATGCCGCTATCATGATCAGTAGACTTGATTTTGGCAAGTGTAGATTAGTGATCATAGCATTGGCGATGTTAAACTCATACTTCGGAAAGATGAATTTATTAGTCCATCCTTCGGCTGGCTTCAGCTGGCCTGTAGCATTGACGGCGGACTCGATAGATCTCATCACTGTAGTTCCTACAGCACAAACCTTCTTACCTCCTTTTTTGTTTGTACGATTAACTATATCTGCTGCCGCTTGATTAATCTTGAAGTATTCGGCATCCATCTTATGCTTAGACAGATCTTCTACGTCGATACTTCTGAAAGTACCTAATCCGATATGAAGCGTTAGCTCCGCAAAGTCGATGCCTTTGATCTCCAGTCTCTTCATGACCTCATGGGTAAAGTGAAGACCAGCAGTAGGTGCCGCTACAGCGCCTATCTCCTTAGCATATATCGTCTGAAATCTCTCAAGATCTGAAGGCTCAGCTTCACGATCTATATATTTAGGAAGTGGTGTATGACCGAGCTCCTGTAGGATGGCCCTGAACTCGTCTTGAGTCCCTTCAAAATAAAACCTAATCGTTCTTCCTCGACTAGTCGTATTATCCACAACCTCTGCTATGAGTCTATCTTCACCCGCTTTGTCTTTGAAGAACAACTTGTTACCAACCCTGATTTTTCTCGCTGGATCTACTAGTACATCCCACAGAAAGTTCTCTGAATTCAGCTCTCGAAGAAGAAAGACTTCGATTTTAGCTTCTGTCTTTTCTTTGATACCAAACATCCGAGCTGGAAATACTTTGGTATTGTTAAAGATGAAGGTGTCACCTTCATCAAAATACTCGATAACATCCTTAAAGATCCTATGTTCGATTTTACCCGTGTCTCGATGGATCACCATTAGTTTGGATTCATCGCGATTTTTAGCTGGGTATTTAGCGATGAGCTTTTCTGGGAGTTCGTAATTAAACTGTGATAACTTGGCTTTCATATAAGAATATCAGTCTTGTAAAATGCGTGCAAAAATAAGATAATATTCGTGACGTGCTTGACAAGTTATCTTACAGCACGTCATAGGGGTATTCAAAGCATTGAAAGACCTTGCTTTCTATCTATTTTTCTATAGCGCTTCCGCAAATGAATATTTACGTAAGTGAAACAAGAAGAGGATGATAGATTAGTAGAGTAGGGGGATTGTTTTATCTAATAGATCTCCAGATTCAATCATATATCGCTTAATTCGCCTTATAGTTGTGTTATGATATTCTTTAGGATCATATCGGAGAGTTTTAGCCTGGCGATGTCCCAGTTATGGGGTAATAAACTGAGGACTTTTCTATCTCTTCTCGGTATCTCGATAGGGATATTCTGCATCATCGCAGTGCTATCGGCTGTAGACTCTCTAGAGAAGAATATACTCAATGGTTTTTCTGAGTTAGGATCAGACGTAGTCTATATCGATAAGCAACCATGGACAGAGGATCCAGGCCAGAACTACTGGAAGTATCTGAAGAGACCTAACCCAACGCTTGAAGATTATACGGCTATCAAGGAAAGGTCAGATCTCGCTAAGAAGACTGCATATTGCTATTTTGCTGGGGGGGTAACTATGAAGTATCAGGACAATAGCCTTGAGAACGGATTTATGATGGGGTCCACCCCAGACTATGTAGATATCCAAGGTATCGAACTACAAGAAGGGCGTCATTTTTCAGCACAAGAACATGAGCGAGCTAATGATATCGTCATTCTGGGACACACAGTGAAGCAGGAGCTTTTTGGTGTCTTACCAGCTGTAGGCAAAGAGATTAAGTTATTTGGACGCAAGTTTAAAGTCATCGGTGTCATCAAAGAAGAAGGCGAAAACCTCTTTAATTTTATCGACTTCGATGAGGTTGCTTGGATTACGCTGAAGACTTCGAGTAAGTTTTATGAGATCAATCGAAGGTACGGCTCCGACGGAGTATCCGGCCAGATGCTTATCGCACAAGTCGAAGAAGGGCATACGATACCTGAGTTAAAAGATGAGTTAACAGGAGTCCTAAGAGGTGCCAGAAAAATTAGGCCGATAGAAGACCAGAACTTTGAGCTGAACGAGATCTCCATGCTTGGTGATGCGATAGCTCCGGTCATAAGTACTATGAACATTACGGGTATCATCATCGGTATATTTGCCTTGATAGTAGGTATGATAAGTGTGGCCAATATCATGTTTGTCTCCGTCAAAGAGCGTACATCTCTGATCGGTGTAAAGAAGGCCATAGGCGCCAAAAATGCATTTATCCTTACCGAGTTCATGATGGAGTCTATCTTCCTTTGTATTCTAGGAGGAGGCATCGGGATCTTACTTGTCTTGTCACTAGTCGGAGGAATAAACTCGGTGCAGCAAGTCTTTATACTCTATCTATCACCTCTTAATATACTCATCGGTATTGTTGTATCTGTCCTAGTAGGTATGCTTGCAGGTATGATACCAGCATGGATAGCAAGCAGATTAGACCCCGTCGTAGCAATGAGGGGATAGAAATCTTCTCAGAGTATGTGTGATGACTTCCAGAACAATGCTGGATAGACTCGATGAAGTACTTATAACTTAAGAATACACTCTATTGGGCAGCCTTTACCACTTCAGAGAAGGACTCTGGATGGTTCATAGCGAGGTCAGCTAAGACCTTTCGATTGAGTTGGATATCCTTCTGCGTTAGGCCGCTGATGAGCTGGCTGTATGTAGTGCCATTAGCTCGTGCACCAGCGTTGATACGGGTGACCCATAGCTTACGGAACTCTGACTTCTTTCTTTTTCTGTCGCGATAGGCATACGTAAGACCTTTTTCTACCGCATTTTTAGCAACAGTATAGACATTGCTTCGCGCACCCCAGTATCCTTTAGCGGACTTGAGTATTTTTTTTCTTCTTCTTCTAGATGCTACTGAGTTTACCGACCGTGGCATGACTTTTCTTTCTTAGTGTGATTAGTTTTTACCCAAAAGCGCCTTTATTCGCTTCTCATCTGCTTTAGACACGAGAGCACTGTCTCTTAGGTTGAGCTTTGCTCTTTTACTTTTGTTACGCATCATGTGTGAAGTTTTTGCTTGAAACCTCTTCACTTTACCAGATCCAGTTATTTTGAATCTCTTTTTTGCGCTGCTATGTGTCTTAACTTTAGGCATATCTTATCCTTGTTCCTTCAAAATAGTGCGCAAAGGTAGATCTATTCAGCATATTCGGCAAGAAAGATT
>CAYYBR010000027.1:0-18588 GCA_964470035.1 uncultured Saprospiraceae bacterium | reverse complement strand
CGATCCACCCAGACGTCCAAGACAGCTCCTGTACCTACTTCAAAAACACCACCACTCAAGACCTCAATCGCAAAGCACTCTGCTTGATTAGTTACATCTATGGTGCGAGAAGACCCGACGACGACATCATCACAAGCTGTAGGGATTTCTACCTGTCCCCAGTTAGATGCCGCATGCCAACTTCCGTTCATAGTGGCGATGTTACTGCGGACCGATGTACACGGGCGAGTAGCGCCGCAGGATAGAGCATCTCCTTCGATCGTCCATCCTAGGTCGTCTATCAGTTCTTGTCGCTCTTGTGCTGCTGTACAGTATAGGAGTCCGTCAGCTCCTAAGCTTAAGTCTTCTATGCCTTGACTATGCCAGCCTATCAAGGTGGCGTCATAATTGTTTATTGATAAGCCTGAGTTGCTTAGCATACTACTGATATTTGATACGCTGCTTATTTCCCAATTTCCTAAAGATTGATTAAAGCTGCTGGCTAAAAAGAACATCCACGACATATCAGTTACATTATCTACATCCCAATTATTAATTGGTTGATCGAAGCTGCTGGCTCCTACGAACATGGCCGACATATTAGTTACATTACCCACATCCCATGTTTTAATTGGTTGGTTAAAGCTGATGGCATCTGAGAACATACTTCTCATATTAGTTACGTTCTCCACATCCCAAGCAGTGAGTGATTGATTGAAGCTAGCAGCACTAGCGAACATGTTTCCCATATCACTTACATTATTCACATCCCAAGCATCGAGTGGTTGATTAAAACTGCTGGCACTAGCGAACATGCTGCTCATGAAAGTGACATTAACCGGATTCCAATCGTTAAGCGATTGGTTGAAGCTACTAGCCTCTTGGAACATTTCGCACATCTCAGTTACATTACTCACATCCCATTTATATAGAGGTTGATTAAAATTACTTGCATCCTTGAACATGCCGGTCATATCCATGACACTTTTGACATTCCAATCATTCAGCGGTTGATTAAATTTGCTAGCCTCATCGAACATTTCGCTCATATCAGTTACCCTGCTCACATCCCATGAATTAATAGGTTTGTTGAAACTACTTGCGCCTAAAAACATATTGCTCATATTAGTTACATTACCCACATCCCAGGAGTTAAGTGTCTGATTGAAGCTGCTGGCTTGCTGGAACATGAATGACATATCAGTTACATTATCGACATCCCAATTATCTAGCGGTTGATTAAAGCTGCTGGCGCTGGTGAACATGAATGACATATCTGTTACATTATCCACATCCCAGGAGTTAAGTGTCTGATTGAAACTGTTAGCTCCTGCGAACATGCCGCTCATGCAGGTGACCTTACCTACATTCCAATCTGATAAAGGCTTGTTGAAATTAGTAGTCCCCGCGAACATGCCGCCCATGTCTGTAATAAAGCCAACATCCCAATGATTAATGTCTGTATTAAAATTGGCACAATCCCAGAACATCCCGCTGGTGTTGGTCGCTAACTTTAGATTAGGACGATCAGTAGCGAGAAGCTTCATAAACTCTGCATCTGTGAAAGCATTATCCATAGTAGTCCACTGGATAGATCCCCATTGATCGATAGAGAGTAGCTTGTCCGCATTGCCGGAAGGTTGATTCACTTGTATACCAGGGAAATCCCCTTGGATACTTATGGTGTACTCACCTTTGGAGGCGAAGGTATGGGAGATGGAACCAAGTACATTAAAGTTGGCAGAACCATCGCCCCAGTCGATATCATAATCGACCACCGCATTGCCAATATCTGGATTGATGGTGATGGTTATAGATTCGCCAGCGGAAGTAGTCTGCCAAGTGGTGATAAAAAAATCCGTGGAGGCTGTCTCGATATCTTGAAAATTACAACTCGTGTCTGTATTGTTATCTCCATCAAGACATGTTGCGAGGAGTGCATCGGATGAAGTAGCTCTAACTGTAGCGAGTATACAAAAGAGTAAGAACAAAAGTGAGAAGCTAGGACGATTCATAACATGATAATTATAAATCGAAGATGCTAAGATGGAGTGTCTATAGCCTATATGAATTCATATAGACAGATGAAATCTATGAATTCATATTTTGTTGATGTGCGGTCGATCAGCTACAGGTTGATGACCTTTCCAGTCTTCCAAGCTTCATCAGCCGCTAGCACGACCCTCAGACTATTGACAGCATCTCGCATGTGATCGCTAAGGTCCATGTCTTCCTTGATTGCCTTTAGAAGATACGCTTGCTCTAAGTAGCATAGCTCATCATGGGTAGGTTCATCTGCCGTGTTAATGATCTCATCTTGCTTAACAAACTGACCTTTATCATCCGTCACGCTGTGGTGGAGGAGTAGACCTCCAGTCTTTGTATGTCCATCGATATCATCGGATTCGCCTTTGTCGGTATCTCTGATGCTTACACACCCTTTTGGTCCTATGACATCTTTTATGAAGAATGCCGTCTCACTCATCATCGGTCCCCAGCCAGCTTCATACCAACCAACTGAACCATCATCAAAGGCTACCTGTAGTTGGCCATAGTTATACATATCTTCAGATATTTCATCACTTAGCCTTGCTCCAATAGCACTAACTCGTATTGGCTGAGCTTCGGTCATGAGGCACATGACATCTATATAGTGTACTCCACAGTCAACTATAGGAGACATCGAGTTCATAAGTTGTTTGTGAGTATCCCAATTAGGTCCTGAGCTTTGTTGGTTTAAATTCATACGCATCACGAGAGGCTTACCCAAAGTCTTTGCAACATCGATGAACTTGGCCCAAGCAGGATGCACACGTAATATGTATCCTATAACCATCTTCTTATTTTTAGATCGAGCGAGGTCCACAAGTTTCTGCGCCTCTTCTACACTAGTAGCGAGAGGTTTTTCTACAAATACATGTGCATCAGCCTCTAGAGCCATATTTACGTAAGTGGCATGAGTGTCTGGGTAAGTATTGATAGATACGATATCCGGTCGGGTAGTCTGTAAGGCATCTTGGTAGGAACCAAAACATGGGTAACCGCCCAATTCGGACGAAAGGGATTCGCGGCTTTCAGGCCCTCTACTGACTAATCCGACAATATCGAACTCTTTCATCTTATGATAGGCGCGTGCGTGTGATTTGCCCATATTGCCACAGCCTACAACTAAAACTTTTAAAGGTGTCATCCAGCCAAGATAGAGAAGTCAACCATAAAATAAACAACAACTAGTCAGAGGGACACAATTCCTTCTCCGAGACTTTCATTATCACGTCGGACAAAGAAGAGAGCTTATCTATGCGACACTTCACGGTGTCGGATAGACATAACCTCATTAAGTGTACTCTCGCTCAATGGCTTCTGAAGAAACTTGCTCACCAAGCTAATCTGATCTGCCTTTTCTCGATCTTCAGGATTCATACTAGTACTGAGGACGATGATAGTAGGTTGAACTTGTGTATGGCTGAGTTCTAACTCACTAAATTTTTCGAGGAATTCCCATCCATTGAGTCTGGGCATATTGAGATCTAGAAAAATCACATCTGGCAGATTTTTATTGGTTCTAATACGATCAGATAGGTGTTCTAAAGCTTCCTCGGCTAAGCTATACATGCTTAAGTTTTCACAACATTTCTTTTTGTCGATGATAAACTTTGATAGATAATTAGTCGCTTCGTCATCGTCTATCAACATGATTTCTTTTATTGGATCAAGCTTCATGTGAGAGTTTAGGTATGGAAAAATAAAAACGTGAACCGAAACCTATCTTTGATTCAAGCCACAAGTCGCCATGGTGTGATTCAATTATCTTCTTGCACAGTGAAAGACCTATACCTGTTCCTTCGTATTTGTCACGAGTATGAAGCCTTTGGAAGATTCCAAAGACTCTGTCTTGATACTTGTCTTCTATACCGATACCGTTATCTTCTATACAAAAGATGTTTTTACCATCCTTCTTCTTACAAGATATAGTTATTTGGACTGTTTGTCCCTCCTGTCTAAATTTTAGTGCGTTTCCTATCAAGTTCTGAAAGACTTGATGAAGCGCCCTGCGATTAGCATATGTTATCGGCAAGTCACTTATGTCGATTTTTGGATTAACTGAGGTGATGACGTGTGCCATGTCAAGCAAAACTTCTTCTATTATTTCATTTGGATTGAGGTTTTCAAACTCATAGCTGCTCCCTATTTTTGAGTAGTTGAGTAGGTCGAATATAAGCTCACTCATACGTTTTGATGAGTCATTGATAAATCTCAGATAGAGTTGACCATTATCATCTAACCTGTCCGAATAATTTTCGCTCAGTATGCTAGAGAAGCTTGTTATGGTTCTGAGGGGCTCCTGCAAATCATGAGAGGCGACATAGTTAAATGAAAGCAGTTCTTCATTTTTTTTCTTTAAGAGTTCCACTTGATATTCTGCTTCGATCTTTCTCTTGAAATCAAGCTTATATGCCTCTAAATCGTCATGAAGTAATTTTAATCCTCCAAGAATCAATTGAAATTTTTCATCTTTTACACTTAATATCTTTTCGTCAGTTATGTCACACTGACCTACAGATATAACGAGTATATGCTCTAAGATTTGATCAAGAGGCGCAGTCTTAGTTTCATTAGGATTATGAAAGTAGTCTACCATCGATTTTGTCTTTTATCGCTTTTTCTGCTGCATCAATCGTCTTGTGTATTGAAAAAGAGTCAAGGTTAGAATTGTGCATCACAAATCGAGCAGCAGCATTGATAAGGATATTCTGTCCACTACAAAAGGCTACGTGTTCGACAGTCTCTGTGGCTCTTACGAATTGCTTATTAATTTCTCTGCGAGTAATAGAATCTGGGACGGCCGCTTTTCTGACATCGAACAATAGTCCATATTTATCTAGTTTCTTACCTAGATCTCTTACCTCATTGAACATTGTCGTTACAGAAAATGGACTTGTTACCCATATCTCGTGATAGTATATGATGTGAGGGTCATGGATAAAAACATGATCTTTTAAAGCTTGTATTTCCTCTGGAGTGGAGTCTTCAGAATACGGCCTTTTCTCAAATAAGTACGTATAGGGTCTACTAGTTTCCATATCGGTTAGTAATACTTTTGAGGGTTTTGGGCTATAGATGGCTAGTTATGGGATAAATATGATGCAAAAATCTTACCTTTTTAGATGAGCAGCAGTGCTTTAACTCTATATCGACAAGAACTTGTCAAAAAGTGAATTCCATGTTTCATGAAGGTGAAAACGCCGGCATAACAATCATCTAATGTGATCGATAGATACTTCTCGGATAATCTGAGACTCTTACATCCTTTTTTGTAAGTTCTGATAATGCATTGCTGGCTATCCAGCGAGCAGTATTACTATTCTTTTTTGCGATTTTATGCGCAGAAGTGATAGCTGATTTCCGTAGGTCGATATTGCGTTTTCCAATGTTCCTCAAGGCCCAATTCACAGCTTTTTTAACATACAGTCGATCATCCAAGCTTTCCTCCTCGATGATAGGTAAGAATTGCTCGAAGGATTCATTAAGTGCATGTTTGTCAGCCATACAGAGGGCAGCTATAATTGTAAAACCAGATCTCTTTTCAAATTCTCGAGATCTTCTACTGTATTCTAAAGCCTTAGGGATTGCAAAGCTGCTCTTAGCATATAAGCCCATGCAGAATGAATCACATATCTCCCAGTTTTCGAAAGAACGGGTCCATCGATCCATTAGTTCTCCAGTAAGATTTTTAGAATTATAGATTTTGCTACACAAAAGCCTGGCTTCATATATGTCCGTGTCAAAAAGCGCTATTGCTAGATTGTCATCTTGAGGTATTTCTTTTGCAAGTAACTTTAGGTCTTTGTGATATATGCCTAAAGCATTTTTGGCCTTTATCCCGAACTTAGATTCTTTTAACTGAATTTTTTTGGGATCTGCGTGTTGCTTGAGTCTTGTAATTATATGATCTACAGTCATCATAGCCTATGCTTCGTCATGCTTTATAACTCCCATGATAGTCTGCTGGTTGATCCTAGATGCAACCGGATATGCATACAGCTTGTCGTAGATAGCATCTATAGGAATCTCTTCTTGCATGGCCAATGTAAGCTCTTGCATCAGTTCGCCTGCATTAGGAGCTATGATGCTCCCGCCAATGATTTTGCGCTTTTTGTTCCAGAAAGTCTGTGGTGTTAAGAATAAGGTGATTTTTGAATATGGATATTCATCAACAATGGCTCTGTCGTCTTTAGAGAAACTTTGATCCTGTCGCCAGTATTCTATGCTATTGTCTTGAAGGAATTTTTCGGTGTGTCCAAAGGTTGCTATTTCAGGTTGTGTAAAGGTGACCCAAGACAACTGACTCGTATCATAACTCTTGGTAAAGTTGTTTTTGAAGTTATGTTTGAGAAGCTTCGTATGCATCTCTGCAGCATGAGAAAATTGATACCTACCTGCTGCATCGCCAGAGGCAAATACTCGCTTGTTGCGACTTCTTAAGCAATCATCAAGGATGATTTTTCCTCTTTCATCAGTCTTTATATTTCCTTTTTCTAAATCTAGATCTTCTAGATTTAAGACACGTCCAATCGCCATAAGAACCGCATCAAAATGTAATTCTCTCGGGCCTTCTCCTTTTACTTCTATAACAGCAGAATTAGAATTTTTAAATTCAGTAAGGCTAGCATTGTTGATGATAGTAAGACCTTCTTCTTTTAGTTGTTGGGTTAAAATTTCACTATACTCTTCTCGTTCCTTGTTTAGGATTCTAGAGGACCTATCTACAATAGTAACCTGAGACCCAAACCTTTGGAATGTCTGCGCCATCTCGCACCCTATGGGCCCACCGCCGACAACAAGTAGGCGATCGGGTAGTTCTGTCATCTCGTAGAAGAGGTTTTCATTAGTGAAAATTTTGACCTTTTCTATTCCTTTGAATGGAATATGTCTAGGTCTTGATCCTGTAGCAATGATGATCCGAGGAGCAGAGAACTGTTCTTCTGCTACCTGGATCGTCTCTTCGTCGATAAATGATGCTGTACCAATCTTGAGATCTACACCTTGTGACCTGATATAATCAGCGCTTTCATGTGCCCTTATAACTGCTTGCTTGCTATGAACATAGTCAAGTATGCTTTGCATGTCCGCTTTTCCTGATACCTCTAAGCCAAAATTCGCAGCCTTTTTTGCTCCATAGAATTGCTTGGCTATATGGATCAGTGCTTTGCTTGGTACACATCCGAAGTTGAGACAGTCGCCACCTATGTGAGATTCCTCTTTGTCTATCAAAAGAGGGTTCCAGCCAAACTCCTGTGCCATGCCTAAAGCTCCTAGTCCTGCAGAGCCTCCTCCTATGATGATGATATCGTATTCTATTTTATTCATAACCTAACTTGGAACTTGACTAATATATGCTGCAAGATAACATCATGCTTCATGCTAGTATTGAGAATATCTTAAGTGTTGCTGCAAGGATGAACAGTCAACAAGTGCGATATCAACTAAAGAACTGTAAGTATCTCCTTCTGCTGCCCCCCGTGCTGTGGATTGAGTCGTCAGGTAGCTCTGTCTAAAAGTAGTCCTTTGATTTATATTACTTGCTCCACGACCGATTAGTCAAAATAGACTAAATTAGTAGTCTGAATCATCTATTTTGGCTAAACCATCTACAAAAGAACGTATCAAAGAGGTCGCTGTAACCCTCTTTAATCAGTACGGATATGCTGCCGTATCTCTGTACAATATTGCCATGGAGATGCGTATCACTCGCGGGAACCTAACTTATCACTTTAAGACTAAGGAGTCCTTGCTTGAGGCGATAAGTGATGAGATGTGGGAGAAGATCCTCCACGAAAGACAAAAGTCACGTCAGTTGCCTTCATTTGAAAATCTTCATAATGAGGTACAGTTTTATTATCGCTATCAACGGAAGTATGCTTTTATCTTCCTAGATCGACATGTGCAAACCTTGCCGAGGATGAATCAGCGGTTTCGGAGTATGATCGATCAAACCATAGAAGATAACAAGGCAGCTATTGCGTTTGCTATAAACTCAGGCAATATGAAGCCAGAGCCTATCAAAGGCATTTATAACAATATCGCTTTTAATACTTGGATGCTTGCCTTCTTTTGGTCAGCACAAGAAATCATAAGGAAGTCCAAGAGTACGTACGCTGCTGAAATCATGATATGGAGTATGTTGCTTCCACATTTCACCCCCAAAGGCATAAAAGCATTCACAACATTTTTTGGCGAAGATTACCTCGATCAACTTGGTGAGCCTTTCGATGCGAATCTCCAGAATATGGTAACCTTCTAACCTAGCACATAATATGGCAGTATTATCTTCCAAAGTACACATCAAAGACTCTGCTTTGATGGCGAATAAAGTTGAGATGGAAGCTCTTATCAAAGAGCTCCAGGGATATATGGAGAAAAGTCGCTTTCAAGGCAAAGAAAAGCACATCAACCGCGCAAAGTCAAAGGGCAAATATCTCGCTCGTGAGCGTATCGAACTTCTTTTAGATCGTGATAGTCCCTTCTTGGAGTTGCTCCCGCTAGTCGGGCTGAAAAGAAAAGGAAGTTTCGGAGCTGGAGGAACAAACGTAACCGGCATCGGTGTGGTATCAGGTAAGCTCTGTATGATCAATGCTAATGTCGGAACTAGGAAAGGCGGCTCTGTAGACTACGACACTATGTGGAAGTCACTTAGGGCTAGCCAGATATCGATAGAAAATAAACTTCCTGTTATCAACATGGTAGAAAGCGGAGGTGCCAACCTGCCTGATCAAGCTAAGATTTTTAATTATGGTGGCAAGTCATTCAAGGACATCACTAACCGCTCAAAGATGGGCCTTTCTACGATCTCTATGGTCTTTGGCAATGCCACCGCTGGAGGTGCTTATGTTCCTGGTATGTCGGATTATGCCATCTTTCAAAAGAAGGCAGCAAAGGTATTTTTAGCGGGGCCTCCTTTGGTTAAAATGGCCACTAATGAGATCGCCACCGATGAAGAGCTTGGAGGTGCCGAGATGCATAGTCGTGTTTCGGGGGTAAGCGATTATCTAGCAGAAGATGAGAAAGATGCTATCCGCATCGCTAGAGATCTCATGAGATATGTGAGCACCACATCACCACATCTTGCGCCAGATATGTTTGAGCCACCTATTTACGAAAGTGAAGAACTCTTATCGATTGTACCTGCTAATGTGAAGACACCCTTCGATATAAGAGAGTTGATCATGAGGGTGGTCGATGGCTCAGACTTTTCAGAATTCAAGAAAGAATATGGCAGTACGCTTGTGACCGGATATGCCCATATCCATGGTTTTCCAGTAGGGATCGTGGGTAACAACGGTGTGATATTTTCGGAGTCTGCTAACAAAGGCGCGCAGTTCATCCAGCTATGCAATAAAAATGATATCCCCATCCTGTTTATCCATAACACCACAGGTTACATGGTAGGTAAAGCATATGAAGAAGGAGGGATCATCAAGCATGGCGCAAAATTGATCAATGCAGTCTCTAACAGCGAAGTGCCTCATCTTACTCTTATGGTCGGCAACTCATATGGAGCTGGCAACTATGGCATGAATGGCCGATCGTACAACCCGCGATTTTTATTTACTTACCCTAATGCTAAGCTTGGGGTGATGGGTGCCGAGCAACTCGCGGGTGTCATGGAGATTATACAGCGCGCAGCGGCCAAGAAGTCGGGCATCGAGTTTGACGAAGCTCAAGGTGAGATGCTGCGCAATATGCTTATCGCAGAAGCAGATTCAAAGGCGACAGCATGGCATTCGACATCAGAAGGCTGGGACGATGGTGTTATCGATCCAAGACTGACAAGAAACTACCTCTCTCTAGTACTAACTGTCATCTATAACCAACCGATCAAGGGCACCGAAAGCTATGGTGTATGGAGGCACTAAAAGACGATAACACGATGACTCATAACAAAGTAAAAACGATACAGGCAGTCCTGATAGCTAATCGCGGGGAGATAGCCTCTCGTGTTATCCGTACTTGTAAAAAGATGGGTATCCGGACGATAGCTCTATATAGCGAGGTCGACAAAGATCTTCCATATGTAGGGGAGGCTTCCACTTCCGTAAATGTTGGCGGTCCGGCACTAGCCACCTCTTACCTAGATCAGGATTTGATCGTCTCTATTGCTAAGATACATGGTGCGGATGCTATCCATCCTGGATATGGATTCTTGTCTGAAAATGCTGGCTTCGCAGAAAAATGCCAAAATGAAGGCATCATGTTTATAGGCCCAAATGCATATGCCATAGAAGCCATGGGGTCTAAGTCCAAGGCCAAGACTATCATGCAAGATCATGGCGTCCCAACCATCCCTGGATATCAGGGTGAAGATCAATCAGCAGATAGACTCAAGAAAGAGGCTGTATCCATGGGCTTTCCTGTGCTACTTAAGGCTGCTGCCGGAGGTGGTGGTAAAGGCATGCGCATTATCCACGAAGAAAAAGAACTAGACGCAGGTATACAAGGAGCAAAGCGCGAAGCACAAAGTGCATTTGGTCATGATGAACTCATCATCGAAAAATATATCGCACGAGGACGTCATATCGAGTTTCAAATATTTGGAGATCAACACGGCAACGTCGTACACATCTTAGAGCGAGAGTGTTCTATCCAACGACGCTATCAAAAGGTAGTAGAAGAAAGCCCATCTCCTATCATGACGGATGAGCTGCGTAAGAAGATGGGTGACTCAGCAGTCGCCGCAGCGGCAGCCTTAAAGTATGATAATGCCGGTACCGTAGAATTTATCTATGACGAGGTTACTGGCGACTACTACTTCCTTGAAGTCAATACCCGCTTGCAAGTCGAGCACCCTGTCACAGAGGAGGTCACTGGTCTCGACCTCGTTCAGATGCAAATAGAATCGGCACAAGGTCTTCCACTTTCTATAACCCAAGACGATATAAAGGGGAGCGGTTATGCTATAGAAGCAAGACTATATGCGGAAGATCCAAGTAATAACTTCTTGCCTGTTGCAGGAAAGATCTCTAACTGGCAGTTGCCAGATGTAGAAGGTCTACGTGTAGAGACCGCTATCACTACAGGGTCTGAAATCTCCATATTCTATGATCCCATGATAGCCAAGCTCATCGTCTGGGATAGAGATAGGGTGACAGCTTTGCGCAAGATGCATTATGTTTTACAGCATCTCGTTTGTCATGGGATCACTACTAATCAAGACTTTCTTAGACATCTTGTAAAGCAAGACCTCTTCTTACAAGGGAAGTACGATACACACTTCATCGATGAACATATCGATCTAGAAAAACTAACTAGTGAAGTGGCACCGGAGGTGCTGATGGCAGCTACAGTCTTTGACTGGAGCGACCGAAAACAAAAGAGGACTTTATTACAAGGCTTGCCTACTGGATGGAGAAATAATTTTGTCTATCCTCAGTCTCAAGTCTACATCGTCGGGGATAAAGAATTTGCGGTGGCCTATCGAGATCTGGATCAACATCTTGAGATGAGCGTAGAAGAAGTTGTAGATGCGAAGGAAGAAGAGGAAAGACAGGATTCGACCATTCATATAGTCCGCTTCATCTCTTCGTCATCCAACTCTATCTCCATCGAGATCGATAGAGTAAGGCATCACTTCATTATATCCACGGAAGAAAATAAGTATGTCGTACAGCATGAAAAGCTGGGCAGTGCATCATTCGCTACAAAAGATAGGTTCCCCGCATATGGTGAAGATGAAGGCGAAGGTGGTTATATCACTCCGATGCCATCGCAGATTATCAAAGTGCTAGTGAGTAAAGGAGATGCCATCACTAAAGGGCAAGACCTTGTGATCTTGTCTTCCATGAAGATGGAAAATACGATCAGTGCACTAGAAGATGGCGTTGTAGAAGATACATACGTCAGTGACGGTGATAGTGTAGAAGCCGGCGTCATACTTCTTAAGACCACAGAGACTTAGAGCTGTCTTGCAGCTTTCAGCTACCTAGCAACCATCAACTTTTTGGTTGTCATGGTGTGGCTATCTTTGATAACTTGTACAAAGTAGAGGCCAGCATCTAGGTCTGACTAGAAAGATAAGGATGGTTGAGGCGTAGGTCATAGGTTACAGAGATAATAACAACGAAGCTAAAGATTCTTTGTGTTTACAAAAGAACCAGCGATGCTATAAAGTCTCAAAAGGAATATCAAAGGACAACCTACATCTCTTAGCTATCTTCTATCCGGTTGATACTTGATCGCCTTAGGGTCAGTTATAAGGAGATTAGCAAGGCCAGCTATGATTAGGGATATGCCCGCTAAAATCATAGTGTTGATGATATCATCACCTAAAAAGGTCTTGTATAGAAAGTTAATACCTCCAACTGCTGCACATATCTGAGGGATGACGATAAACATGTTAAAGAGACCCATGAAGACACCCATCTTTTTTGGATTTATCGTACTAGATAACATGGCATATGGCATCGATAAAATACTTCCCCACGAAAATCCGATAAGGACAAAACAGAGATTGAGCATGAGGGCATCGCTACAGGATTTCATCAATAAGAATCCGATACCTCCTATGATCAGTGACGACATATGAATCCACTTTCTATTGATGTTGTAACTCCTGGCGATAAAAGTGAGTATCAAAGCAAAAGCCATAGAAGAGAGGCCATACATACCAAGTGCCGAACCAACAAGGTCTGCAGCATTGTTGTAGGCAAGGTCAGCTGCGATGTAGGCATTTTCAGATAGGGAGCCTGATATCGGCTTTGGCGCACTAAAGACATGCTCAGTAAGCGCAGGAGTTGCCATGCTCCACATAGTAAAAAAAGCGAACCAACTAAAAAACTGAATAATACCAAGTTTTTTCATTGTGGTTGGCATAGTCATGATATTGTCCAGGATCTCCTGTATGCCATGCATGAATCCAGAAGAGTCAGCCTTTTCTTTTTCAAATTTTGCTAGGTCATCAGGGGGATATTCTTTGGTAGTAAGGATGGTATATAGGATAGATAGAATGAAGACGATACCTCCTATGAAGAAGGCGAGCTTCACATTAGGAGGGACAATATTTTCTGGTGCCTCGTTCATCACTCCTAGTTGATTTAAAAACCACGGAAGTTGACTTGCCACCCAGGTGCCAATGCCGATGATAAGCGTCTGTACTACAAATCCGTAACTTCTCTGAGATTCTGGAAGTAGATCAGCCACTAGGGCTCTGAATGGCTCCATGCTTATGTTGATGGTGGTGTCTAGTATGAGCAATGTACCTACAGCTATCCAAAGGACAGGGGAGTGCGGCATGAAGATTAAGGCGATAGAAGCAAATATGGCGCCGATGAGAAAGAATGGTTTTCTTCGTCCCCATCGTGGACTCCATGTCCTATCGCTCATATAACCAATAATAGGTTGTACGAGGAGTCCAGCAAGTGGAGCAAATATCCAAAGTAATGGAATGTCATCTTTGGCGGCACCAAGTGTTTGAAATATCCGAGACATGAATCCGCCCTGCAGTGCAAAGCCAAACTGAATTCCTAAAAAGCCGAAACTCATGTTCCAGATTTGAAGAAAACTTAGTTCTTTCTTTTTTTGAATCATATCCTTGTATTCATTTGAAGGTGAATCGATTTTGTTTCGTGTCCAGCTAATCTAACGGGTTCCTCAAAAACTTGTATATCTACACTTTGCGACGATAAATTGTTGATGACTGTGCCATGTTCTCTGCTAACTGATATTTTTAATACTGCCTTTTTGTAAACTATCCGGAAGCTCATAGACTTCCAGCTTTCTGGTAGGGCGGGTGATAACGCTAGTACGCCATTTTCTAATTGCATGCCTCCAAATCCTTTGACTACGGCTAGCCAAGTCCCCGCCATACTTGTGATGTGAAGGCCATCTTCTGTATCGTTATTATAATCATCTAAATCTAATCTAGCTGTCCTCAGGTACATCTCATATGCTTTCTTGTAATCTCCGATTCTACATGCAAGGATGGCATGGATACAGGGACTCAGGGAAGACTCGTGTACCGTCATCGGTTCATAAAAGTCAAAGTTCCTTTTAAGGGTCTCTTTGTCAAAGAGGTGTTCGAAAAAATAGAGTCCTTGGAGGACATCTGCTTGTTTGATATAGCAGGATCTGAGTATTCGATCCCAAGACCAATGTTGGTGAATAGGTATATCGCTATCTGGCAAATGAGAGGCTGGTTGTAATTCCTTATCGAGGAATCCGTCCTGCTGAATAAAAATATCTTTGTCTTTGTTATATGGCAAGTATGTGTTGGATGTTATTTTATTCCACCGTTGTCTTTCGGTATCTTTGAAGTTGGTTTTATCTAGGATGTTCTGCAGTCGATTTTTTTGGTCTTTGTTGAGGGTGTCAATTGTCTCACTACAATACTGTATGCACCATCTAGCTATAAAGTTGGTATACCAGTTGTTGTTGACATTGTTTTCATATTCATTAGGTCCTGTGACTCCTAATATGACAAAGGATTTTTTGTTTTCAGAATATTGAAAACGCTGGGACCAAAATCTTGCGATTCCAATTAAAACTTCTAGGCCATATTCTAACATGTAAGACGAGTCTCCGGAATACTCTATATAGCTATATATAGCATACGCAATGGCTCCATTTCTGTGGATTTCTTCAAAGGTAATCTCCCATTCATTGTGACATTCTTCGCCATTCATGGTAACCATGGGGTATAGAGCAGCCCCGTCTTTAAATCCTAATTTGCTGGCGTTTTCAATTGCTTTTTCTAAATGATGATACCTGTATATTAGAAGGTTTTTAGCAACTTGAGGATTGGCTGTGGATAGATAGAATGGTAGGCAGTACGCTTCTGTATCCCAGTATGTGCATCCTCCATATTTTTCACCTGTAAATCCTTTGGGGCCTATGTTGAGCCGATGGTCTGATCCGTCATAAGTCTGATAAAGCTGAAGAATATTAAACCTCAGCCCTTGCTGAGCAGCAGTGTCTCCTGTGATTTCAATATCATTTAATGACCAATTCTGAATCCAAGCATCTTTGTGCGCTTTATAAATAGAGTCAAAGGAAGATCGTTGTACCTCTTGAAGTATCAAGTGGTTATTATCTGCGTACTCCGATCCTTGATGGAAATCCGAAGAAATAGAAACAAATTTATGTAGCGTAATCGATTTATCTGGGGTGAGGTCGAACTGGAAGATCTCGGAAGATTTTCCGCTTTTATTCTTTTTAACTGAATTAATGCCTCCTATTTCATTATACATAGACGCATGAATATTGAATTCGGTTTTCTTGGTTTTCGCAGAGATAGATGAAAATCCATGTCCCTCCAGATGAGTTATCTCCCAGAAGAATTCGTCATAGTTGGCATCTTGGTTGCGAACATTGATATCTAAGTATGATTCTAGTTGTAGGTTGCCTTGAAAAGACTCTGATGTTACAGTGTACTTTATAACACCTAGTTCTTTTGTTACCTGACTACAGAACCTGCTTGACTCGATGTTTATAATTCCAAATTTGGTATTGATTTTTAGCTTTTTAGAAAACACGGAATGCTGCATATCCAGTTCTCTTCTGAATTCAAGGATATCGCATTTTTTGAGATCTAATTTCTCTTCGTTTAGGTATAGATCTATTCCTATCCAGTTCACTGAGTTTAGTACTTTGGCGAAATATTCAGGGTACCCATTTTTCCACCAGCCAACTCTTGTTTTATCAGGGTAGTATATGCCAGATATATAACTGCCCTGTAAGGTCTCGCCGCTATATGTCTCTTCGAAGGTGCCTCTTACCCCCATATATCCATTGGCAATAGAAAATATAGATTCTGAGACTTTGTTATAAGTTTCATGAAACCCATCTTCTATTATTCTCCACGGATCTTTCACTAGATAGTCCTTCATGAATACAGGTCGATTTTATAGGATGAAAAACTAATATAGTATTTTCCTTAGGGTATTAAGATGACTAGGAAGTCGTAGTTTTTGAATGATGCATTCATGTCAATAAATAGTGATTTGTCCGAGAGTTAGCCTGGGCTAAGATGACTTTGGAGTGTTATCCTTTGAAACGAGTATAGAAATCTTGGATAACTGCCAAAGCAGGTTTGTCTTGAACTGTGAAGTCGGTATTGTCTTCCTCCAATGGTATAGCAAACCATTCCCAGGCAAAACCTCCTGCTATCCATTCTTCTTCCCAGAAAGATCGCATCAAGGCCTCTAGTAAATTAGATTGCGCCTCATTGTTCGGGCTTTGTTTTTGGTCCCTGTCATGTGTCCACGGACGACGCCCAGAGAAAGAAACATTTCGGTAGCCAAACTCAGTAAAGAGTACTTTGCGATTAGTTTGGTTGCTAACCTTCTCGATCTTCTTTTTGATTGATTTCCATTTTCTCATTGTTCTGCGTACAGGAGGGGTTCTTTGTTTGCTTATCGGAAAGTAAGCGTCGATACCTATATAATCTAGTTGATCCCAGAAGGTGATTGCTTCATATTCGTCCCAGTTAGCACAGTATGTGAGTTTGCCGCTATATCTTTCTTTGATCTCTAAGATCAGCTGATTCCAAAAGTCGGGTCGATCAAATACAAAAGCTTTTAATTCGGTTCCAATAGAAAATAACTCAATGTTGTACTCTTCTGCTAGATCGGCTAGCTCAAGGATGTATTCTTGGTAGCAGGACTCAAGCATGACCCAATCCTCCTCTGATTTTGGTCTAATCTCCCCGCGCCATGTTGCTCCATGCGTCTTGTCACTAGACTTGCCATCATGTGGTTGAATGATGACATGTGGCTTTAAGAAGATCTGGAAACCAGATTTTCGGGCTAGTTGAATGCTTTTTTCTACGGATTCGACGGTAGCACCTTTATAGGTATTTTCTTCATCAGCGAGTAGAAGAAGAGTTGGTCGATCGATCTTAGCTTCTGGTACAAGTCCTATCCAGTTTGCATGAGTGACCTTAATGCTTTCAAACATCGTATCGTGCAATGTTTCTTTGTGTGGGGCACTGAAAGCTATGCCATTTATCTTTTCTGCCTTTGAAGACGTAGGTAATAAGAAGACCAATAAAAATGATAGAAGCAGCCCTGCACTATCCCGACACAATGGATTCATGATCGACAGTATTTCTTTCGGACGCAATATATCACTCCTTGTACTTCCAGAATTAAAAGAATTGTCCTAGTCCTATCACTAACCCTCTTTGTGATGGGTTAAACTGGTCGATACCATAGTCGATCCTGAGTATAGCTCCGTAGATTCTATGATATATGAATCGTACGCCACCTCCTACAAACAACCTGAATTGATCAGGATTTAAAAGATCTTTAAGCTCTCCTCCAGGATTTCTCCAAGTGCCCATGTCAGAGAAAGCCGTCACTTGGATGGCCCACTTTTTTTTGTGAAGGACAGTTTGGCGATATTCACTGTTGATGATTATTTGAGCTGTACCTCGATCAATCCTGTTACCTATACCTCGGATATTGATATGGCTATCTGCGACAAAAGGAGCGAATGGAGAGTCGCTATTGGAAGCTAACCCAATTCTGATTTGGTTTGCTATGTTAGCTTTTTTGCCTACTCTGACGTAATTGCTGAGTTGAAACTGGAAGCTCAGAAATAGAGTATTGTCAAATGTATTATATACGCTTTGGAAGTTGCTATGGAATTTCGTTCCATTTAGATAGAAGAAATAAGAGTTGACTTTGTTTTGGCTATAAATCAGCTTACTTAACCATTTTGCTTGTTGAAGGAATATTGGCCCATCAAAGCTAGCTTCAGCTTCACCAAACTTGTCATATGTTTCGACGAAGTAAGTAACTCCAAACAGTATGTTTCTACTATAGTCAAGATGGCGGATAACTGATAAGCCGATCCCATCATTATCATAGTTATATATTACTGTCTGGTCAGAGAAAAACAGTGGTTCTCTTGAAGCCCATGAACTTAAACTTCCACTGACTCCCCAATTACCGTTTTTTATCCTTGGGTTAAGGAAGAAGAATTTACCTCCGTGTCTCGAATCATTGTTTTGATAAGAGGCACTCACTTGGTGGCCTTTGCCACCCCAGTTTATATCAGTGAATCCGATCTCCGCAAAGGTGTTACCCTCGACAGCTCCTAGATTTAATACTGGAAGGAGTGTCCGTACTTCTTCTACATCAAATGTGACTACTACATCACTATCTATAGTATCTAGCCTATAATCCGCTCGGTTAATACTTCCCAGATTACTCAATCTTTGCAGATCTATGGTCAGCAAACTATCAGATACGGCATGCCCTTCTTGGGATAAGAGATTACTCTTAAGGAAACTAGCCTTGGAAGACTTTAAGTTAGTAAATCTTATTTCGGTGATAGTTCTCTCTACTTCTTGAGCATTTACTATTGTAGCGAGTAAAAGAGCTATACACCCTAGAAAGAGCTTTTTTATGATTGTTTTATGTTTAGTTAATCAGTATTCTCTGATAATGCCGCAAGTTACGTCATAAATTAAATCGAATACCAAAGTTAACGGTAGAAGCTTGCCCTCCTGTCGCGGCCAAGAACTGATTAGTAAAGTCAGTAGCTAACACTTCTAGCTCAAACTTTGGTGTTAACTGGTACTTTACTCCAACGCCATACTGCGCGAAATAG
>CAYYBR010000026.1:0-24641 GCA_964470035.1 uncultured Saprospiraceae bacterium | reverse complement strand
AAATTGCTCCATATACTTCCATCCGTCGCGCATCGAGCGTAGCAAGCAGTGGCTTCTGACCTTCAGAGTACTCATGCGCTATCCCTTCGAGCGTAGATATAGCGATGAGCGGGATATCTTGAGCATAACACATGGCTTTCGCCGTACTAGCCCCTACACGAAGACCAGTATAAGACCCAGGACCATCACTGATCGCTATCGCATCCAAATCTCCTGGAGACAAGGCAACTGACCGTAGTGTGTTCTGGATCAGCGTTGTAAGAGCCGAACTATGTCTCATGCCATCAGAGATATGCTCTTCCGAGATGATCTCCGACTCATGACTCAAAGCAACTGAGCAAACATCCGTAGCCGTCTCTAGACTCAGTATATACGCCACAGACTACCTGAGTATCGCTTTGTACTTTGATGAGTGACCCAGGAGCTCTATTGCAGCCTCTACTTCAGGATCATTCTTCAGACGTTGATATGCTTTTCCTTCTTGAAAGTGATATCTCTTAGCAAGCTCTATCTCGATATACTTGACTATATCTGTTTGATACTGCTGTATATCATCACTCTTCTCAGATAAGACCTTTGACTTGATAGAAGCTACTTCAGAATTCAACTCTGTTTTATCCTCTGTTTGCTCTATAAGTTGAGTCAACGTCTTCTCTATCTCTGTATCAAATGAAAAACTCATCTTGTCTAAATACTGCTCAAATCCCTTATAGTCATCGAAAGTTAGCTCTGTTAACTCGGGAGCGTCACTCTTCTTCCCTATGTACTCATCGACATATTTGAAAATGAGATTTTTTTCTTCTAGGGCTCTTAATACCTCCGCAGCGACAAATGGTGCCAGCTTTACATCTGGAGTTACTCCTCCTCCATCAAGAACAGGGCGTCCATTTTTTGTTTTAAAGACTTCCCTCTCATCGTCCGGGATATCTTTTGGTTCACCATCTTCATAAGCAACACTCTGTATACATCTGCCGGATGGGATATAATATTTAGAGGTTGTGAGTTTGATACGCGAGTTATAACCCACTTCTTTTTGGTTTTGGACTAGTCCCTTACCATAAGAGCGCTGACCCATGATGACCCCGCGATCATAATCCTGGATCGCACCTGATACGATCTCAGAAGCTGAAGCACTGCTCTTGTTGATTAATACAACTATCGGCATATCCACATCTACTGGAGTACGACGAGTGCTATATGCTTGATCTCTATCTCGGACTTTTCCTTTAGTCGTAACCACTGGAGAGCCTTTGGGCAAGAATATACCTAATATGTCGATAGCCTCTGCGAGAAGCCCCCCTCCATTACTTCGAAGATCAAGGATGAGACCTTCGAGCTCATTATTCTTTTTAAGCTCTCTTAAGGCAGCGGCGATATTTTTCCCAGCGTTCTGTGTGAAGGTTGTAAGGGTTATATAACCTACATTATCGCTTACCATCCCGCTATATGGCACATTGGGTATGTCGACTGCTGATCTAGTCAAGTCAAAAGAATACTTCTTTCGATCTTGAGGTCGATAAATACCCATCTGTACACTAGTCCCTGGAAATCCTCTCAGAAACGCCAAGACATCTTCGTAAGACCGCCCTTCTGTCGTTTGGCCGTTGATACTAGTGATCTGATCACCTACTAAGATCCCTGCTTCATAGGAAGGGCCGTCCTTATAGACTTCCACCACAGTAACCTTTCCATCCACTTCCTTACTACTAGCTCCTAGTCCGTTGTATCGATTATCATCATTGAGGCGATAACTCTCCACTTGCGACTCGGAGTAGTACACAGTGTAAGGATCCAGACTATTCATGATGGCATCGATACCCGTGCGCATGATGGTATTCGGATCAAGGTCATCTACATAGTGTGTGTTTAACTCCTTATACACTGACGTAAATATTTCGAGGTTCTTGGCTATCTCGAAGTACTTATCCTTCTCGTTGAGTACTCCTGCTGATGTGCCTAGGAATAATACTACGAGTAAGCCGATGCCGATTCTTTTACTGAGTAAGCGTCTCATATCTGTTTTTTGACTTGATAAAAACGTAAGGGTAGCTACAGATGATACAATCTACCTTAAAAAAGAACGTATAGCTGACAAAAGTTCCTGAGGGCGCTCGGCATGTATCCAGTGACCTGCCTCTATAGTGGTTACTTCTACCTGTGGCATAACCTCCTTTATGGCCTTGATATCTTCATCACTTACGTAAATGGATCTCCCCCCTCTGACGAATAGCGTGGGATGGATAATCTTATCTGCCGCGACCTCCCCTACCATCTCATCATAAGTGTCATATAGCAACTGAAAGTTGGTCTTCCATCGCCATCCATGTTCTGGGTCTCTCGCCAGGCTCTTGAGTATAAACTGTCGCACCATAGGGCTATCGATCCTTGTTGCTAAGGCACTGTCTGCCTCTGACCTAGAAGTGATCTGTCCAAAGTCCAGGTCAAATACCGCTTCAAAAATTAGATCATGACCACGTTGGTAACTCTTTGGAGCTATATCTACTACAATCAGATTATCTACCCTTGAAGAATACATTTGCGCAAGCGTCAATGCTACCTTACCTCCCATGCTATGTCCAAGCACATGAGCTTTTTCTAAGTCTAGATCATCCATCACCGCGACGATATCCTCAGCCGCCTGATCATAAGACCACGTTGTAGTCCAAGGAGAGCGGCTATGATTGGCCTGATCAACAAGGATGACCTGATAGTCTTTCGCTAGGTCCTTTCCTATCGTGCGCCAGTTGTCCCCACTGCCAAAGAGACCGTGGAGGATGATCAGTGGTGGGCCGTCGCCTAAGGATTTGTAGTAAAGCACAATGCGAAGATATAGCACTCTGATTACAGGAACCAAAGAATACAAATCATAAGACGTAGAGGCTATCGATTTCTATAGCCAGAAGTTGAATCTGAATTTACTCATCAAAGGGGATTATTGTTAACACAGCTCCAGCTTGTATTTCAACACTTGCTCCGACTTGTATTTCTAGCGTGGAACCTAGGCCTTCATTTTGTTCGGCATTATTACTTTGTCTCAGGAGCAGAGATAACCCATCTGGGATAATCACATTATCACAAAGCGTAGGAAAAGCTCCAAGACTCCAGATATTCGGCTCTTCATACCAATCATCATCAAATTGGAAAATTGTTATCTCATTGCCACAATTAGGATTGCACATTAGACTTTCTACATCATCGCCTATAAATCTCCACCCTTGATTAGGTAGGGTTGTAGTTCTGGCTTCATAACTGTCACAATACAACAGTCCTTCAACCCCTATATCTAGTCTTTTGAGAGTTTGACCTGACCATCCAATTAATGTAAGATCATAATTTGTGGTGCTTAATCCAGAGTTATCCAACATTTGTTCTGCGCTGGATAAATTAGAAACATCCCAACTTCCTAAGTTTTGATCAAAAGAAGTAGCATTCGAAAACATTCTCGCTGTATACTTAAGATTTGAAGTATTCCAATTGAGCGGTTGATTAAATGCAACCGCTCCTGCAAACATGTTGTTGGCGTCTTCCAAAGACTCGGTATTCCAGTCAAGGGATTCATTAAACGAAGTGGCTTCATGAAACATCATTTCAAAATTATCTACTTGAGATACATCCCAGGTGTCCAATGACTGATTAAAGGACGTAGCTCCAGAAAAGACGGTTCTCATCTCTGTTACTAGAGAAGTTTGCCAGTTATCTAGGCTGCCATTGAAAGAAGTGGCATTTTCAAATAACTCTTCGATGTTAGTTAATTTAACCGTCTGCCAGTCTGCAAGATTTTGATTAAAAGAAGATGCGCCAGAAAACATCCGTGCCAACTCTTCTACATTTTCCACTTTAGTAGCCCAATTGTTCATAGGCTGGTTATAGTCAGTTGCATTTTGGAACATCTGTCTTAAATCAGTGACGCTACTTACATCCCAGTTATTAAGTGATTGGTTATAACTGGTTGCTCCGCTAAAAAGACTAGATAGCGAGGTTACATTGCTAACGTTCCAATCGCTCAGTGATTGGTTAAAAGAAGTAGCGCCAGCGAAAACTGATCTGAGAGATGTTACATCCGCAATATGAGGACCCCACGCATTCAGAGGTTGGTTGAAAGAAGAAGCATCATGAAACATGTTAATCATATCAGTGACTGCCGATATATCCCAATGTTCTATTGGGTCATTAAAGCTAGATGCTCCCTGAAACATATCAGAGAAATCTGAACAGACAGTAAGATCGGGACTATCACTTGCAGTAATTCTCAGATTAGGACAAAAGAAAAAAGCTCGATGCATAGAACTCCACTCCACATCACCCCACTGGACTACTTCTAAAATTTTATTTCTATTGCTTTCTGTTGAACTAAAGGGAATTCTAGGGAAGTCTCCTCTTATGGCGACCTCATATTCTCCTGCCACACCGTAATCATGCGATATCGTAGCTGTAACTCCTATGTCATCGTATATGCCATCATTCTCCCAATCTACATCATAATTATATCCTGTCTCTGATATCTGTATTGAAATTCTTGTTGGACTACCACCAGGGTTATCGGTTTTCCACTTTGTGATAAAAGGGCAGCTCCTAAAGTCGCCAGTGATATTCCAATTAAAATCATCAATGAGTGTTTGTCTAGCAGCTTCGCCTTCACAATATTCTAAATTAGTTGCGCCTAGGTCAACATCATTTTGTTTTGTAGATAGTGCACTCCAACCTCTTAATGTTTCATCATAGTTAGCCATACTCAGTCCAGAGTTGATAAGCATACTTGCCATCATCTCTACATTAGATATATCCCAATCTGACAGACTTTGATTAAACGAAGTTGCATCAAGAAACGCTGAGATCATATTTGTAACATTTGACACATCCCATTCGTCCAGTGGTTGATTGAAACTTGTAGCGCCGTTAAACATTGATGAAATGCTCTCTGCCTTTAGCAATTCCCATTCATTTAGAGGCTGGTTAAAGCTAGAACTTCGTAAAAACATAAAACTCATATCTGTCACTTGAGATACATCCCAATCTGTCAAAGATTGATTGAACGAACTAGCATCTTTAAACATGAAAGACATGTCAACAATACTCGAAACATCCCAATGTCCTATTGGACCATCAAAGTTATCCGCTTCTTCAAACATTCTATGTAGTGAAGTAATACTTGACAAGTCAGGTGCATCAAGAGCTGTTATGGTTTCCAATCCGGTACCACTAAACATATTCGCCATATTCGACCATTTGATTTCACCCCATTGAGCGACGGATTTTAACAAGGGTCGACTATCGGGATACATACTAAAGCAGGGAAAAGCCCCCCTTATTCTAATCGTACGGATACCTGCAGCGCCATAGTCAAATGAAATATCATCCCTGATTCCGATAGCATCATACTCACCGTCATTATCCCAGTCTACATCATAATTATAACCACTTAGACAAGATGCGTACAATTCAACTGATGTATTAGCACTTGTTGTCTCCCATACAGTTATAAAATCCGCTTCTATACAATCCTCTTGATCTCCTGAGATATTCCATTCAAAAGGAGGCTGTATAAAAGTATTTCGTGCATTAGAACCATTACAGTAAAACAAATCGTTAGCTCCCAAATTAACATTGGCTTGGACAAAAGGAAGTTCAGACCACCCTATCAATGTACGGTCATAGTTTTTCCTAGTCATCCCAGAGTTATTGAATAGGTCTGTCATATCTGATACTGATGTCACATCCCACTCCCCCAGATCTTGATCAAAAGAACTTGCTCCAGAAAAGACTCGACGTAATTCTGACAGTTGAGACATATGCCATCCAGATATATCCTGATTAAAAGCTATCGCTTCAAAGAACATGGAGTTAATATTCATGCAGTTACTGATATCCCAACCGCTGATGTCGCTGTTAAAAGCATTAGTCTCTTGAAAAGTCCCGACCATCTGCAAGACTGATGAAACATCCCAGTCGCTCAGGTCTCCTGTAAAGTTGATGGCACCCTTAAACATCTGTGACATCGAAGAAACTCCTGTAAGGTTGGGTGTATCAGTAGCTGTGATATTAAGACTTACACAACCCTCGAAGGCGCTATTCATATTTTCCCAGGCGATGTCACCCCACTGGGTAATCTGCAAGAGCTTTCGTCTATCTCCTAGCTCATTGAATTGGATCGCAGGAAAATCACCCCTTATTCTTATCGTATAACGGCCTTCCGATCCAAAGTCATGAGTTACATCACCTGTGATACCTTTCTGTTCATATACGCCGTCATTATCCCAGTCTACATCATAATTATACGCAAGGGATGATATAGTTGGGATTGTTATAGATGAGGTATTACTAGAACCTGGTAGTGATGTATCCCAGACAGTGATGAAGGGATCTTGGCTGTAAGCATCAGAACTAATCAAAACGATTAGCACTATCAAAGTAACTCGGATGAAGTGCAGCATGGTATAATCTAGTTTTACTGGCAAGGTCAGTCATCCGTGTTGATCTTTACCCATACTAAAGTATAGGTGGAGGTCTTTTCTTCACTATTTGTCAAAATATTCTTGAGAATTGGTAAGAGCATTCATCGCCTTCGACGGCTTGTATGCAAAAAATAAGGGCCGATATAGCTGAGTATGTCTCTTGTTCTAACCTATCTCCTCTTTATCGTGATCGACAGAATTCATTCACATTTACGTAAGTGGCTTACACATCTTAATCTTTCGTAATATTGCAGCTTCATGAGTGAGTTCATCAAGCATGAGTGCGGTCTAGCATTGATACGGCTTTTAAAGCCCTTACCTTACTACCAAGAGAAGTATGGGCCACTCTATGGGCTAAAGAAACTACAGATACTTCTTCAAAAGCAACGTAATCGCGGTCAAGACGGCGCTGGCTTAGCTAATATTAAGTTGGACACGAGTCCCGGCAAGCGATATATCAGTCGACGCAGAAGTAATAGTCCACAGTATCTCAAGGAGTTATTTCAGGGGGCCTTTGCTCACTTCGAAGATCTGACGACAGATCAACTTAATGATCCGCTTTGGTTAAAAGAAAACAAGCCCTACTCAGGAGAATTGTTCTTAGGTCACCTGCGATATGGTACGCATGGTAAGAATATCATAGAGACTGTACACCCTTTTTTACGAAGCAACAACTGGATAAGTCGTAATCTCGTCCTAGCTGGTAACTTTAATATGACCAATAATGATGAGCTTTTTCAAGAGCTCGTAGATCTTGGCCAGTATCCAAAGGAAAGATCTGACACGGTTACTGTACTAGAGAAGATCGGTCACTTTTTAGATGATGAAGTTGAACGACTGTATAACTGGTTTAAACCCGAAGGATATGAAATCAGTCAGGTTAATAGCCTCATCGCAGACAACATGGATATACAGCGCGTTATACGGCGTGCTTGTAGAAAGTTTGATGGGGGTTATGTGATGGCTGGATTGATAGGTCATGGTGATGCTTTTGTGGTAAGAGATCCTTCTGGCATACGTCCGGCATTCTACTATCAGGATGAAGAGGTAGTAGTGATGGCTTCAGAGCGCCCTGCGATCCAGACTGCTTTTAATGTACATCATAGTACTATAAATGAGTTGGAAAGGGGGCATGTGCTGATCCTCAAAAAAAATGGCGCAGTAGATGTAGTTCCATACAAGGACCAAAGAGAGCGACAAGCTTGTTCTTTTGAGCGTATCTACTTCTCACGAGGTACAGACCGAGATATCTACCAAGAAAGAAAAATGCTTGGTCAGCTTCTTGTTGATGAAGTCTTGGAAGAGGTAAACTATGATCTAAAAAATACGATTTTCTCCTTTATCCCAAACACTGCTGAAGTTGCCTTTTATGGCTTCGTAGATGGTCTACATGCTTATCTCAATAAATCCAAAGCCGCACGTATCAAGGATGGTGATTTGAGCCAAGAAGAGATAGAAAGTATACTGAATGAGCGTCCTAGAGTGGAAAAGCTCACCATAAAGGATGAAAAGCTTCGCACCTTCATAGCAGACGACTCCAGTCGAGGGGAAATGATCTCTCATGTCTATGACGTCACATATGGTATAGTAAAAAATAATGTTGACACTATCGTTGTGTTAGATGATTCGATAGTTAGAGGTGCAACACTTCGCGATAGCATTATCGAGATCTTGTCTCGTCTCAAGCCTAAAAAGATAGTGGTCATCTCATCAGCTCCTCAGATTAGATATCCGGACTGTTACGGTATCGATATGTCTAAGATGGGCAAGTTTGTAGCTTTTCAGGCCTTGATTAGCTTACTTAAAGAAGAGGGTCAAGACCAGCTGATCCAAGAGGCTTACGATCGTGCGAAGATGCTACTACAAGAAGATAAAGGCCATACTGAAAACTGTGTTAAGGCCCTATATGATAGATATGACTATAGGACTATATCCGATAAGATCAGCGAGATCCTAACTCCTAAACATGTGGACTGTAAAGTCAAAATCATCTATCAATCACTAGAGAACCTTCGTGCTGCTTGCCCTAATAACAACGGAGATTGGTTCTTTTCAGGACTTTATCCTACTCCCGGTGGTTATCGGGTGGTTAATCGGGCATTCATTAATTTTGTAGACGGCAAGAATGAAAGGGCGTATTAATGCGTTGTCTTTTCGTAACACCATCATATAATCAATTACAAACATATGTCGCGTCCAACTTATACAGCTATCTATATGCTTGCCATCATAGGGAGCTTTTTTGTTCTATCTCTTATATACCAATCTTGCGGTAAGAAAGAAGTTGCTACACCAACGCAAGAAGAGCTTGAAGAAAAACTCATAGATGCTGCGGATACCTATAGTGATGAAGATGAATTTTTTGAAGATGATGTGGCCCAAGAAGAAGGGGAAGAAATAGATTATAGCTCTTCTGAAGACTCATACACAAGTAGTACATCAGAATCGAGTAATACTTCCTCTAGCAGCACTCCGTCGTATTCTTCGAGCTCTAGTAGAGGTGATTATGTGGTCATAGCAGGTAATTATCTGGTAGAAGGCAATGCTTCTGAGATGGTCCGCAAACTGAGATCTTCTGGGTACAACGATGCCGAAAAAGTAGTCTTTGATTTGTCTAGATACTATACCGTGATCGCAGGAAGCTATGATTCTAGGTCTTTAGCCAACTCCATATCGAGCGAATTGGAAGGTAAAGGTATAGATAACTATGTGCTGCGTAGAAGGAGGTAAGCAGGGGTTAAACTATAGTTAAAGAAGACTGCAAAAGATAAATTGAGCACAACTTGCAGTTGAACAGTTTGATATCTTTAGCTCATACTATCATAACAATACAGAAAATGAAGATTAAAAGCACAATACTTACGCTTGTTCTCATGGCCATGATGAGTCTGCAGATCCAAGCGCAGAAAATCGCTGTCATAGACATAAATGCAGTTCTACAAGAACTACCTGAATACATCAATGCACAAGAACAACTTGATGCGATCGCTGCCGAATGGAATCAGGAAATTGCCAATGAATATGATCAGATCAAGAGTCTATATAACAAGTATCAGGCTGAGCAGGTGCTCTTAAGCGATGAGGTTAAAGATCAGAGACAAGAAGAGATCATACAAAAAGAAAAAATCGTCCGAGAGCTTCAAAAAAGAAAATTTGGGGCAGAAGGAGAGTTATTCTTAAAGAGAAGAGAGCTTATTAATCCGATACAGGATAAGGTTTTTGCAGCCATAGAGACATTCGCTCTGGATAGAGGTTATGATCTTGTCTTAGACAAGGCTGGATCCGCCGGAGTCCTGTTTGTTGGTAACGAATTTGACAAAACTGACCTCATTAAGAGAAGACTAGGAATACGATAACTTTCTTGTAACGATTGAGGCTACTATATTTGCGTCCACTTATTACAAATCAGTTTAAACAAATAATGAAGAAAGCATACACATATATCCTTCTCTGCTTCTGTCTGATGGCGACAGTAGCGGTAAGTGCTCAGAAGTTTGGGCATATCAACTCGCAACAACTCATTCAGCAAATACCTCAGGTAAAACAAGCGAATGCTGAACTGGAAACTTTACAAAAGAAGTATGAAGAAGAGATGCAGACAAAGGCTTCTTCGCTTCAAACAAAGTATACGGCTTTGGTAAGAAAACAAGAGCAAGGAGATATTTCTCCGAAGCAGTTTGAAGTTGAGTCTCAAGCTCTCGAGCAAGAAAGAATGAACATCGCAAAATATCAACAAGAGATACAGACGAATCTTACGACAAAGAGTGAAGAGTTACTCAAACCTATCAGAGACAAGATCAACACAGCCATTAGCGATGTAGCTAGTGAAGGGGGCTATACTTACATATTTGATATGAGTATAGGTGTATTACTCTATGCGGACGAATCTACAGACGTCAGTGCCCAGGTAAAAGCAAAGCTTGGGATTCAATAAGTACATGACTTATAAAATTTTATAACCAATATAAAGAAGCCTCCTCGAGAGGCTTCTTTTTTTCCAGCTATGAAAACTGTCTCACTCCTCTTCCTCCTATCTATTGGGTCGTATGTCTTACACTCTCAAGATGTGCATAACTCCAATATTAAAAAGGCTTTTCAGCAGTATAAATCTCTCTATCTAACTGCAGATAAAACCGCCTTATTAGAGTATACTCATCCCAGTATTATTCAGATAAGTGGCGGCGAAGAGTATGTGATCGAAGACATGACGATAGATTATAATATGTATATCTCTTCTGGTCTAGTGATTACAGATCTCGTTCTTAAACAAGGGTCAAAGGTGATTCAAGTAGGTGACGATCTTCAAGCCATGTATCCTTATGAAAGGCACCTTAAAAAAGCCAAAAAAGAACTAGTTGAAAATGGATTCTTTCTTGTGGTATCAACAGATGATGGCGGTTCATGGTCATTTACAGATATGAAAAAGCACGACAGGGAGAGCATCAAAATCTTTGTGCCTAACTATAATGAGAGATTTAATATATACTTGAACTCCTCTCACAAATAACCTACGTTGGTCGGAGATACTTCAAAATATAAGCAGCTAGAATCAGAGCTTGATCCTTACAAAAAGATCATGGGGCTTGCTGGTGATTCCATTATCGACCAAGAGGTGAGCAAGTATCCGATTTTTGTCGCTCATCAGCATGAGGTAGAAATTGGCATTTCTATTCTAGATGAGGACAAATCAGGCAAGTGGAAAGTCCACGCCTCCACACTCGAAGAGTTTGTATCCAAACAAATAATCGAGGTTGACAAAGTGGATTCATTTAAGACCATATACAAATCCCCTAAGAGTCATTGTTGTGTGTTTGTGTTAAGCGAGCTCGGTGCAAAGTTTATCTTTTTGCCACGGTAAGTGTGTGAAAGGTCTTCTTAGATGTAAGAACATTTATATTTAACTCTCAAGACAACAGGGACCTTCCTTTTGTTGTTTCTTCTTTTCAAAACAAGATCATATATGTCCGATACTTCTTCATCCAAGAATATTTCTTCTTCTGATGAGAAAGTATTGGATTCAATCAGGCCTAGTAGAATTGTACTTCCTACGATAATAGGTCTAGCTGTAATTGTTTGGTTAGTTTCTCGCCAGTTAGACTTGCAAGAACTTTATGCTATCAAATGGCAGGCGGCTGCTTTTACTTGGATATTGATAGCCATTATCGTCTATGTAGGCAGACATTTGCTATACTCCTATAGGTTGCGGATTCTATCAGAAGGTGATTTTTCATGGTTCAAATCTATTGAGCTTGTCACGATCTTAGAGTTCGCCAGTGCCGTTAGTCCAACTAATTTTGGAGGAAGTGCTGTTGCTTTTTTTCTTTTAATTCAGGAAAAGATCTCAGCAGCAAGGTCTACCGCGATAGTCATCTATACGATTATAGCGGATACTTTATTCTTTGTTGTGACCTTCCCTTTGCTTTGGTTATTGATGGGTCGTATTTTCTTTTTGCCCTCAGCAGATTTGGCTTCTAGTTGGGAAGGTATAGGTACGACCCTGATAGTAGTGTGGTTCATCATGGCGAGCTATGGCTTACTCTTGCTTTATGGTCTTTTCGTTCAACCAAAACATATCAAAAGATTCTTGAGCTGGGTGGCATCTTGGCCTTTTTTATCAAAGTCAAAGACTAGGATAATGAAAGCCGCTGAAGACATAGAAGTAAGTTCGAAGCACATAAGGGACTTAGCGTGGTTCTTTCACGCTAAGCTGATATTAGCAACCTTGTTAGCTTGGGTTCTGCGCTTTTTTACTGTGACAGCGATCTTAATTGCTCTTAATCCAAGTATGGCTCAGTCACTTTATGATCATATCATTCTTCTTGGTCGCGGTTCTTCGCTATATGCTATCACGGCGTATAGCCCTACTCCCGGTGGAAGTGGGGTTGCTGAGATTATTTTTAATCAATTTTATAGCGAGTATATTTCTGAAGGAATAGCTGTGATCGCTGCTCTATTATGGAGAGTGATCACTTATTATCCATATCTTATACTTGGTGTTATTATCATACCCAATTGGATAAGAAAAGTGATGAATCGTAGACGAGAACAAAAACAAAGTACATGACAAAAAAAATATTGTGTGGCCTCATATTCTTAGTCGGTGGGTTTTTTGTGTACGACTTCTTTTTGAAGCCTCCATCATTTAAAAATGGTGCAGAAGCACCTGTCTTTTCTGGTACTCTCATAGATGGTTCTGAGTTCAGTCTCTCAGATCTTCGAGGTCAATATGTCTTGGTAGACTTCTGGGGTTCTTGGTGTGGGCCCTGTATCAAGGAGATACCGTCTCTCAAAGCCTTGCGTCAGAAATACCATGGCAAAATCTTTTCTGATGGTAGCAACTTTCAAGTTGTAAGCATTGCCCTTGAAAAATCAGATAAATACACCAAACAAATCATATCGAACAGGGGGCTTTCGTGGCCACATCACATCATAGATTCTAATCCCATCATCATGGTTTCTAAATATGCCCAACTATATGATGTAAAGAATCTACCAAGCAAATTCCTTGTGAATCCTGATGGTAATATCATCGCTAACAATTTGTCTTACGACGAATTAGATAAGTTACTGGAGGCAAGATTAAAATAAAGTGCCCTGGGTATTTTTATCTGGTTGTTCTTCATCTTTTCTTTTTCGAGCTGTAGTCATGCCCATGCCTTGAAGTGCTAGTGCTTGATGTATTTCAAAGTCGTATTCTGGAAATATGCGTGCGCCTATAGGCTGCAGTAACGCCATATCTTTATCTCTTGGATTCTTGATAGATGGGGAGATTGGATAAGCATTAAGGGCATCATCTTCATATGGTCGTAGCATCGCTGTTATCTCGCTCAAGGGTACATCTGACAACCACATTTCTTCATCACCTTTCTTTAGTATGACAGGAGACCTATGGTGACCGATCTTTTGTAGAACATCGTTGGCCGTGGTTGTGATTATAGCAAAGGATGAAGTGACTTCTCCTGTCTCTGGATCAGCCCAATCGTCCCACACACCGGCCAAGGTAAATGGTCGCTGTTTGTCCTTCATATAAACTACATATGGCTTGCTTAATTTTTCTTTTTTAGGACCCTCTATAAAAGCATCTACTATAATCAAGCACCTCTTTTTTCTAATTACAGATCTAAATGATGGTTTACTGATGATACCCATCGCTCCTACATAGTTGGTATCATTCTCTTTATTATGGTCGCCTTCCGATCTTGCATTAAAAAGATACATTTTCTTCTTAGCCCAAGATGGCGTCATACCAAATTGCAATAATTGTAATTTATTAGGCGCCTGGTTTGTTACAACAGGTGCGTAATCTCCTACTGATACATTATTCATGGGACCAAAAAGATCTTCTGGGGATGGCAATAGATTGAATCTCTTTTCTATTGCTTTTAGCTTAGATATAACAACGTATCTCCCACACATATGTCTTCTATATTTTATAGCCTACAAGGAACTATAGGTATTCATAGCACCCGTTCTCTTTTACTAAAATACTTTTTTCACTGATGTCGATGAGCCAAAAGTGGTGGTGGCTCTCCTGTAAAAGGATTCATCCTACCTATCGTTCTAGCCTCTATCCCTTCCGCCCTCATCACCGCCCTATCGCCATATCGTTCTCTGATGCGATCCATGGCCTGATACAGGCTGATGATCTCAGCACTATCTTCAAACATATTCATCTGATAATGCCCACCTACGAGATGACTGAACCGCACACCGATCAAGCGCACAAGCACCCGCCTCTGATATAAACGATCAAATAAATCCTTCACTCTCGGTACAATCACATGGTCAGCACTTGTATATGGAACTCTACTCTGTAGCGTCTGTGTTTGAAAATCACTATACCGTAGTTTTACGGTGATGCATCCAGTAAGCTTTTTTCCTCGTCGTAGTTGATAAGCTAGGTTTTCTGCCATGGCAGACATTAGGGCTTTCAGTCGTTTTACATCTATGGTATCTCGGTCAAAAGTCCGTTCTGTAGATATCGATTTTCTTTCGTGATAAGGAATAACAGGCGTGTTATCTATGCCATTTGCCTTTTTCCAGATTACCGTTCCGTTTTTACCAAAGACACTCTCCATCATCTCCCGAGGCATATCTTGAATAGTGCCGATCACCTTCACCCCCAGATGACACAGCGTCTGGTGTGTTTTAGCCCCTACCATAGGTATCTTTCGTACAGGAAGTGGGGATAGAAATGGCTTTTCATAACCCTTATCTACTTTGAGCTGATTGTTAGGTTTTGCTATACCCGTAGCTATCTTTGATACCGTTTTGTTGATAGAAAGCCCAAAAGAAATGGGCAGATGAGTTTCTCTGATGATTTTCTCTCTCATCTCAGATGCATACTTAAGACACCCAAAATATGCGTCCATACCACTCATGTCCACATAGAACTCATCTATAGATGCTTTTTCATAAGCTGGAGCATACTCTTTGATGATCTCCGTGACCATATCTGAAAACTTACTGTATGTCCCGCTATTTCCTCGGATGATAACTGCTTCTGGACAAAGCTGTCGAGCTAGCTTCATCGGCATGGCAGATCTAATGCCAAATCTTCGAGCCTCATAGCTACATGCAGCTACCACTCCCCTGTCAGAAAGCCCTCCTATCAGTACAGGACGATTTTTTAAGCGGCTATCAAGGATGCGCTCACAAGACACAAAAAAGGTGTCTAAATCAAGGTGAAGGATGCTTCGACTTCGCTCAGCACTGGTACTACGACCTTGCTCTGTAAGAGTGTTTTGGGGGTTCGTTTTCATTCTGTAACTGGGCTATAGTTACTCTCGATTATAAGAGATAATCATAGGCATTAAGGAAAAAATAATGGGCGCTCTGCCCTGGGCTTTTCTGCGGCTTCTATTGGCTTTTTAACACATCTACATCCTTCTTGAGCTGTAGTACTAACTCACTGAGTTGATTAATCTCAGCGTGTGATCTCTTATTCTGGTCAGGCATATCAAAACTTAGATATCCCAGCGTACGCCAGACTTCTATCAGGTCTTCGATGTTCAGGTAAAATGGGTCATACAGGGCATTATCAGACTTGAGGAGTAACCTTCTTTGGTCACCTTCTTTGGTGACTCGTTTGTAGACGATACCATTGGACTTTGTAACGAGGATGTAGGCTTGATCATCCTTCATATCTCGCCAATCTGTGAGATACTCACAGATGATGTAACTCCCATCCGCGATAGGAAGCATACTGTCTCCTTCTATCTGAAAGAGACGATAGCTCCTATCCGGATATAGTTCGGGTAATGGCAAATTAAACTTGGGTAGGTCTTTTACGTATTCGGGGTCTGCGTATCCATGTGTGTAGCCCGCCCGAGCTGTTACAGGTACTATGGATATTTGCTCCCGATCGTCGGGGTCTAGTACTATAGGGAGTATGCGGAGTGTCTTTCCTTCTTGGTCAACTCGTGGTGCTGTCTCGGCTTTCGTGAGATCTTGATTAATCAACTGATCCAGAGAGGTCCCAAAGAGATAAGCTATCTTTTGGATAGACTCAAGTTTAGGCTCAGCTCGATGCTCTTCATAAGAGCCGATTTGGCCGCGTTTTAGCCCTATTCTTTCCGCTAGATCTGATTGTGTATATCCTTTGCGCTTACGCAAATGCCGGATGTTCTTATTCAAGTAACTCATGCCCTAAAGATAGGAACACAATTTTAGCATGTCAATTTATTTAGCTTTTTGCTAATTATATTGGTTATTTTGTGTTGCACTAAGTGATACCTAGCAAAATTCTTAATTTTGAAAATATTCTAACTTTACACATTACATCACTTAATTGATTCAATGACTGTTACTAATCTTTCAACTTTCTGTCTTTTACTTTTTCTAACTTTCGATCTCAATACACAAACTAAATTAGATGTTGATGGCTATTTGATTTTTCAATCTCAAGAAACGTCCCCTAGTCAGGAAGGGTCAATATGGTATGACGGTAGCAGTTTTCAATTAATTGACGCTGCCAATAATACTCAAACAATTAATTTTCCTTGGATAGTCCGTCCAGAAGGTATAGCATATATTAATCAACTGAGTTCTTCTAATCTAGAAGATCTATTGCCATCTATCGATCGAGATTTAGTTATCGCAAGTAACGATGATGTGTCCACTGGTTTAAGATTACAAGACTTTGGAAATGGAGGTGAAAGTTACTCTATAGTAAGCACAAATAACAGCTCAAGTCTTGGAGGTGGAAGGTTTATCATATTTAATGAGACGGGCACTGGCTCGGCGTTTGATAAAGCTCGCATGACTATCCACAATGGCAATACTGGTTTTGGTACAACAGTGCCAAAAGCCAAACTACATATCTCAGATGGTGACGTATATATCGAGGATATAAGTAAGGGAGTAATTATGAAATCGCCGGACGGCAATTGCTGGCGATACTCTCCCGACAATACTGGCACACTGATAGCAACAGCTGTAATATGTCCATAATACTCTACTAGGCATTATGATAGTGCTCAAACTCACTAATGTCGAGTACTGGTAATTTATAGCCTCCAAAAACCATCTATATCCGGCTATAAAAGCTAGGTTTAAATCAAATCATTCCAAAAAAGACAAATCAGAAAGCTCTAATACGATCCCCAAAGAAGATCGCATTTAAAAACAGCTTATTCGTGCCAAACCACGTGCCTCTAAAGTTTGGATCATCTGCAAAGAGTACTGCACCACCAGCACCTATACGACTAACTAGGATAGATGCAGACCCTTTTAGTTTCTCATCCAAGTTTTCCTTTGTGATGAATCCATCGATATGAGGATCATCCGTATACAAGCCTACATTACTATACTTGTTATCACTTGGATTTAACCATATCGTACTATTGCGATAGACAGGTATCTTCTCTTGACGGTAACCATATGCTATAGGATGGGTTAAGTCTAGATCGATCTCAAAGATGGCACCTCCCACCCCATTCTTTCCTTCTATCTCTGAAGCATGGATATAGTGCTCACGTACTAGCGGCTCTAGTTCTTCTCCTTCTTTCTTTTCATTTTTCTTTAAGGATGCATCTACCATTTTATTCCTGATCAACCACGGCACTGCGCCACGAAGGCCGATGATGATGCCTCCTTCTTTTGCCCACGTACTGATAGCTTCCACATCTGAGCTATCTAGCATATTATAATTTCCAGAAGCCAGGATCAGGGTATTATAATTAGAAAGTTCTGCCCGCTTAAAGTTAACCGTGCGAAGCTTAGTGACAGGCATTTTTACTCGTTGGTCTAGCAGATGCCAGACAAATCCTGTCTCGTATCCATTGGTCCCGTCGCCTACTAACATCAGACATTTGGGTTGCGTCACTGGCGTGTTATATCTACTCCCTAGATCAACTCCTTTAAGTGCATAACCCGTCTTGGCAGCATGTACTTCGATGCCGTAGTCTTTTACACTTTCGTAAATGATATCTCTCAACTCTTCTTTTTCAATCTTTTGTTTTTGTATAGGTATCACCAGTGTCCCGTAGCTCAAGTCCTTATCGCCCGCAGTAGTAGGCAGTGTGAATTCTTTCTGGGCTACTAGTACATTTACATCATTTTCTAATAACTGCTGAAGTACAGCAGGTGCATAGTAATCATCCCAAGAAATCAAGTAAGCATAATTAGAAAGAGCAACCTCCTTCGCCTCTATCTTCAAATCATCCATCGTCAGCTGCTGACCTGTCACATCGGTTCTCTTCGATGATCGATAGTCGATATTATAGGCATTAGCTAGTGACCACGCTGACGCATCGTAGAATACACTGTCTTGATACTCGCTATACGTCTCGAACATCGTCTGCACCATGCGATACTGTGGTTGTGCGGTCGGGATTACAAATTCTCCTGTAGTATTAGTCGCATATACTTCGATACGGTGTCGCAGTAGTAATTCTAAAAAGGCGCGCATCCTTCCTTCGTCATACTTTTCACTGATGATATATGACTGGATACCAGATGATCTAGCATTAGAGATGGCAGACTTGAAAAAATCGCGCTGATAGCTATGCATCAAATCTTTGTTGTCTACAGCCGCTTCTACAGTCGCTATAGCATTGACAAATTGATTTCTAATTGTATACGGGAAAGTCAAATCTCCCAGTGGTGTTTCTTGTACATGACCCCTAGAGCTCGCTTGCTCAAATAAGATGCCCAGTCCTCCCTGTAGGTCTGGATAAGAAGAGCCATAACCTGGATAAGTGCCATCAAAGACTTCTTTTGTAAAATAAAAAGAGCCTAGTTCATCCATCGCCTTGACATAGTATTTTGCAAATTCATCATTGAGCGTAGTATAGTTTTCTTTGGGCATAATCGGATCTTTTGATCCGTTAGTCTTCATCGGTTCAAAGAAGTAAGAACTATTAGTCCCCATCTCATGGAAGTCTGTCACAACATTAGGATACCAGTTGTGGTACCAATCTAACTTCCCTTGCGACTCTGGATGTACTGCTAACAACCAGTCGCGATTAAGATCAAACCAAAAGTGATTAGTTCTTCCTCTTGGCCAAGCTTCTATATGTTCTGCATCTATAGGATCTTTAATCAGCACATCCACTCCTCTTCTACTGTTCGCCCAGTGCGTATGTCTATCCCGACCATCAGGGTTAATACATGGATCTAAAAATGTAATTCCATTTTCTCTTAGCCTTTGTATATCCGGGTGATTAGAGGCTGTGAGCACATAGGCTGCTAATAGTGCTGACTCAGAACCAGAAGGTTCATTGCCGTGTACATTAAAAGCTAGATTAACAAACACTGGCAAATTAGAAAGTGATCCTAGATCAATATTATTGGAAGGATCTACTATTCCTAAGTGTCTCTGTCGGTGTTGTTCAATATCTCGTATATGGTCTGGATCACTTATCTGTAAGATGACCAAGCGTCTACGCTCGTGTGTCTTACCATAATCTGTGATCTGTGCTCGATCAGAGACTTGGCTCAATTTTTCTAAATACGCTACGATCTGGTCGTGCCTAGTATGATAATCTCCTATCCCATATTCTAAAAACTCTTCTGGAGAGGGTATGCTTGATTCAAATGGAGCATACTTGGCGTAGTAGTAATCTTGGGACCAGGCGCTTCCTAAAAACGATAACAATAGATAGAGGCACAGCAGTTTTCTCATTATGGTAGTCTTTGATGTAAGATAGCAGATCTAACGGGGTAAAAAAGAAGTAATCAACTTGTCTTTCTCTATCTCTTCTTCTCTAAATCTTGGATCAGAGATATAGGGCAGCTTAGTCATGCCCACTACCTCTATGCTGTAGTAACCAAACTCTTCTACCACCTTTCCCCGGAGGAGATAGACGCCTTTACCCATGAAGGGATATTGCTTGGCTACATCGGGGAAATGCACAGTATCTAAAAACTGCCCTTCGAGATCCAAGAAGGTTCCGAAGTTCATGCGATCTCCCTTTTTGGTACTCGTGTTCTTGACCGAGATGAGATAGCCGATTATCTCGACTGTCTTGTGAAGTAAGCTGGACAGATCACATTTGCGTAAGCGCGAATACTCTTGATCTTCAAGTAGCTCGAATGGGTTACAAAGCGGAAAGCCCAAGATCTCCATCTGATCAAAAGCATCTTCATGTTGCTCCCGGACCAGCTCTGGCAACTTATAGTCTTTTACATTCACGCTGAAAAGCCTAGTCTGTATAATATCCGCGTCTGGGCTTTTGTGCGATAACTGATGGGCTTTCCAAAGGAGTTCTTTCTTCGGCACACCCAAGCTTCGCAGAGCGTCTATGCGGATCAGGGTACAGAGTGCCTCTAATCCGACACCTGTCCGCTCGATCAGATCTATCAATGAGGTATAAAGACCATGATGCAGGCGCTCTTGGACGATGCGATCAGACATACCTCCCTCCATCCCATGGACCATAGACAGTCCTATGAAGATCTTTTTCTCTCTAATCGTACATGATGCATAACTCTTATTGATACAAGGGGGTAGTATTTCTCCCCCACACATGCGCGCCTCATGTATATAAAGTTCTGGCCGGTAAAAACCGCCTCCATTATTGATCGTGGCAACCATGTACTCAAGTGGATAATACGCCTTCAAAAAGAGACTCTGATAGCTCTCTACAGCGTAAGAAGCCGAATGCCCCTTCGCAAAAGCGTAGCCCGCAAAACTCTCTATCTGACGCCACACTTCTTTCGAGAGTTCGTCTTTATATCCTTTCTTCTCACAGTTGATGAAGAACTTATCACGTACTCGATCAAACTCCGCTCGAGAACGATACTTGCCAGACATCCCTCGTCGTAAGACATCTGCCTCTCCGAGTGTTAGCCCAGCGAAGTAGTGTGCTACCTTGATAACATCCTCCTGATAGACCATGATGCCATAGGTCTCAGGCATGATGTCTTGCATGACTGGGTGAGCAAGCTTTCGACGCTCTGGATCTCGCTCTCTCAAGATATATTCGCGCATCATACCTGATTGTGCTACTCCTGGTCTAATAATCGAGCTGGCCGCTACTAAGCCCAGATAATTGTCAACTTTTAGTTTGGCTAAAAGCATACGCATCGCCGGAGACTCTACATAAAAACAACCGATGGCTTTTCCCTCGCGTAGCATTTTTTTGATGAGAGGATCTTTCTTAAATCTTGGTAAGTCATGGATATCGATGACATCGTCATTAGGATGGTTTCGCCTGACGACGGTGAGCGCATCTTTAATCTTCGCAAGACCTCTCTGGCCTAGTATATCGAATTTATTCAGCCCTATATCTTCAGCAACGACCATATCAAACTGTGTTGTTGGAAAGCCCTTGGGGGGGATAAACGTGGCTGTATAATAGCCCAGCGGTCGTTCTGATATAACGATACCCGCCGCGTGTACACTTAGGTGACTAGGAAGCCCTTGTATAAGAGAGGCATACTTCAGTACTAACTGTGATAATTTGTCGACTCGTCCAAAATCCACCTTGCCCGCACACAGTAAGTCGATCTCCTCTTTGGGAAGGCCAAAGACCTTACTTAATTCGCGTACAGCAGCACGATATTGGAAAGTACTGTAGACCGCCAGGAGTGCTGTGTGGGGAAATCTATCAAAGATGTATTGTGTAACATCTGGTCGATCTCGCCACGAAAAATCAATATCAAAATCCGGAGGGTTTTCTCGATATAGATTTATAAATCTCTCGAAGTATAGGTCCAACTCTATCGGATCTACATCCGTAATCTGAAGTAGGTAAGCAACTACACTATTAGCCCCGCTTCCTCTTCCTACATAGAAGTATCCTCTCGATCTAGCATAGGACGTTATGTCCCAATTAATCAAAAAGTATGATACAAAGCCCTTCTCGATGATGATGGCTAGTTCTTTATTTAGTCGATCACGGATCTCTTGAGTAGGTCTCGGATATCTATATGGAAGTTTGTCTATACAAAGCCTTTTGATCAGCTTGATATCCTTGGTTTCAGAACCAGTATACGTCCTTTGGTTTCTAAGTGTGGGGTTTTTAAAATCAAAGGTTACTCTACAATCGTTCAGTAGTTCGTCCGCGTGTCGTATTAAGTCTTCAAACCCTAGGTACATCTCTTCATAAGCCTTCCTCGTAAGGAACATGTCTTCTTCACTAGCGTAGTCTTGTGGTGTAATCTTCGTATAAATACTATTGAGGTCTATAGCGCGAAGCAGCTTGTGCATCTGATAGTCTGTAGAGCTTCTAAAACTTCCTACCTGAAGAGCAACGGCCTTCTCTCTTATAGTTTTAGATTTCATCTTAAGGCGATTCAGCTGACTAGGTTTCACGCCTATAAATTCATGATCTAAGAGCTGTCGATCTGGGCTTTTATCCAGTGGATATATGATGTAGACTTCAGAAAAAGGTGGCGCTACCCCAGATATAGAATGCTTCTCTTGGGTAAGGTGAAGACTTAGATGATCATTGAGCTGTCTAAATCCCTCATTGCTTCTAGCTATACCTATATAAAGTGATTGTATCGTATTGCGAAAGTCAATTCCCACCACGGGATGTAGGTCGTAGTTTTCAGCAAGGCGTATAAAATCTAAACAGCCTGAAGTATTATTAATATCCGTGAGAGCTATCGATTTATACCCATAGGTTACGGCCTGTTGTATAAGCTCTTTAGGCTTCTGGATACCATACTTCAAGCTGTAGCAGCTGTGATTACATAAAGACATCTCTTTTCCTTGGGGATGTCCGAATGTATACTCGATCAGGTCAGGATGCTACTTTTGTTAGGATTTGGAACAACGCATACATTACACTTCTACCTTCCGTTTTTCATACTAGTAAGTGTAAAAAAGTAGAGTTAAGATCATAATAGCCCTAAGGATAACTTATGATTTCCCTCTACTTATTGTTGTCATACGAAGAGACTCTTAGACGTGTTCTATTAATTATCGGTCAGACAGTTTCTTAAGCTCTTCTTCTGTGTTCGTCAGTCTTTCACTTAAAGATTCTATTAGAGCTCTCTGTTCTAAGATTATATTTTGTTGTTCTTGGATAGCTTTTACAGCGATGACACCAATCTTAGCATAAGATATACCTAGACCTTCTTTTGAATCACTCACAACAGAAGGAAAAAGTTTCTCTACATCTTGAGCTAAAAAGCCCAGAGTCTCAGGCTTATCAGAGAGGTTTCTTTTATAGGTGTAGTATACCGGCTCTAGAGCTAAGACATTGTCCAAGACCGTCTCTACTCGCCGGATGTTCTCCTTGAGTCTAGCATCTGATGTAGCCATATAATCGCCTGATGTATCATCTATAAATCCTAGACGATTTCCGTCCAAAGCAAAATTTAGCATTCTATCGTCATTCAAATACATATTCCAAGATCCAGCACCAGGAAGTGTTAATCTTACCCCTCCTGATGAGTTAGGCTGTTGTTGCACAAGGTGTAAAACAGAAGATGGTGAAGACTCTCCGATACCAACCTTAACAGCGAAAGGTCCTTCTCCTCCTATCGCAGCACAGAAATCACATTCTACAGTAGAAGCATAACCCAGCCCTATGGCATTATTTACATCAGGAAGGGCTAAAGGTATTCCAGAAACGGCACCAACAAAGGTATTCCTTTCCCCAAGCCGATTCCAAATGCCCGCTAAACCCCCAATAAAAGTGTTATCACTAGCACTACTATTATTACTTCCTGCAGCATAGCCAAAGAAGGCATTGCTCGAGCCAGTAGTATTTCGTTGTCCACTGTTTGCACCAAAAAAAGAATTTCTTGTCGTGTTTTCGTTTTCTAATCCAGAGAAAGCGCCGAAAAAGGAGTTCGAGTCGCCCCCTGAACGTTGCCCAGCTTGCGAGCCGAAAAAAGAATTGCTATGCATTAGCTCAGAAAATCTCGCTGCTCCGTAACCATATATAGAGTTATTACTCCCGTCTACAAGATGCTCACCAGAATTACTACCTACAAGTGTGGTTCGAATATCGCCTCCTCCAGAAACAATTGTCTGGCTTTCTCTTCCCGCCTTATATCCGATAATTACAATAGATGTGTCTAGTTTTTCATGAAGCTCAATCTTGCCTATAATCTCTACATCTCCTTCCACTTGAGTGAGGATATCTTGCGTATATCCTACATCGGAACAAAGCGTTATCAAAATTAAGATTCCAAATAGTTTGTAATTTTTCATGTTGTTACAATATTTTTTTAAATAAGCAGCAAGCCCAATTCAAATCCTTTTCTCACCATGCTCACAGTCTCTTTGGCGCCTACCTTTGTTATTATTAATTAGAACAAAGCCGTTGTTACTCTTTTTCCTTGATAAGAAAATTCACCTGCGCATGCAGGTGTCTAAGTTGTTGTTCTAGCGATAGTATCTTTTCTTCTGCCGCATCTGCTCTCAGCTTGGTGACTGCAAAAAGCGCTTGGATAGATGCTAATGCTACACCATCGGCATCTACCGTTGCTATAGTAGTATCACCTTTGCCCAAAGAAAAAGCACCATAGAAGTCTTGGGCCATAGGACCTACATGTCGCTCCGCGTTACCCATATAGTTCCATTCGGAGATAGTTAGCGCTAAAACTTTTTCTAGAATCTCTTCATGATTTATAGTCTTAAAGTTCTCTTTAAGATTTACGTCAGAGGAACCATTAAAAACGCCCGAGATTCCATCTGTAACATCGAGACTTCCATTGATACGAATCAGGTTATTATCAAACTCTCCATATATCAAAGGGTCATCAGCTCTATTTACATCTATATAT